>JAEZIE010000025.1 GCA_023416175.1 Bacillota bacterium | reverse complement strand
ACCATTACCATATTGGATGTGGAATTGCCCCATATCCTCATGCCGGTGCGGCCGGGCCGCAACCTTGCCATAATCGTAGAGGTAGCTGCACGCAATTATCGGCTTAAGAAACTCGGCTATGACGCTGCCAAGGAATTTGACAAACGCTGGATGGAAGAATTGGAAAATATGTAGGGGGTAGCAGTATGCTGCAAGTGGGTTTTGACATTGGCGGTACCAATATCGCGGCAGGTGTTGTGGATGATGAAATGCGCATCATCGCCCGGCGCAGCATCAAGTTCCCCACGGGCAAGCCGTATGCGCATACGGTGGGTCTCATGAAAAATCTTGTGGAGGAGCTGGCAGGCGAACTCCATATTGCAAGCGGGGAGTTCAAGTCCATCGGCATTGTGGTGCCGGGCAGCATCGATCCCGCCTGCGAGCGCGTGCTGCACGCGTATAATCTGCAGTTTCATGATGTGCCTCTTAAGAAGGCCATGCAGGAGCATTATCCGAATATTCCGGTGTATCTCGCGAACGACGCGAACGGCGCGGCGCTCGCCGAACTCCATGGCGGAGCATTCCGCGGCAGCAAAACCGCAGTGCTGCTCACGCTGGGCACTGGCATCGGCGGAGGCCTTATATTGGGCGGCAAGATGTTTAACGGCGGTTTGGGTCACGGGGTGGAGCTTGGCCATATGGTGCTTGTACATGGCGGGCCGCTTTGTACCTGCGGGGTACACGGTTGCATTGAATCGGTCTGCACCTCTACCTGGCTCATTCAGCAGGGGCGGCGCAGCGTCATCGATTATCCCAACGCGCTTATCTATACGTCGGTTGACGGCGATATCAATAAAGTAACCGCCAAGCTTGTAATCGACTGCGCAAAGGCGGGGGACGCCATCGCAGTGGATATATTCGAACGGTATGTGGATCAGCTAGGTTCCGCCATCACTTCCTGCATCAATCTATTGGATCCTGAAGTCATCGCCCTGGGCGGCGGCGTCAGTCAAGCGGGAGATTTTCTATTTGAGCCCGTCCGCCAAAATGTACGTAAAAAGTGCTTCTTTGAGGAGATCGGAAAAATCGTGCCGGCACAGCTGGGGAACGACGCCGGTATCGTCGGCGCCGCCATGCTTGCGCGCAACGAGGAATAGGACCGTGAAAACGATAGGCTTGATTGGCGGCATCAGCTGGGAATCCTCTGCGCATTATTATCAGATCATCAATCAGGCCGTGCAGCAGCGTTTGGGCGGTGTGCATTCAGCCGAATGCCTGCTGTATTCTGTGGATTTTGCACAAATCGAAGCCCTGCAACGAGCGGGGGATTGGGAAGCTTTGGCCAATATCATGGCCGACGCTGGTAGGATGGAAGGTACATTCTATACCGGCAGGCTCAAGGAGCTGCATGGCATTACGGCCATCGTTCCAAATGAAGCGGACAGGCAGGTGGTGCACGATATCATATTCAAAGAGCTCGTTATAGGTAAGATCAATCCGTCCTCCAAGGCGCGGCTATTGGAAATTATTCAAGAATTGAGCCGGATGGGTGCGGAAGGCGTCATCTTAGGTTGCACGGAATTGCCTATGCTGGTTGGGCAAGCGGATTGTGAGATGCCAATTTATGATACCACTTATCTGCACGCTATGGCGGGGGTTGACTACTCGCTGAATAAGGATGGCTATTCCAAGCTCTAAATAAAGCGGCCTCATCAGCATAGCAGGGCGCTCCGTCGACCTATGTGTGCGAACAATTCAGTAGACTTAGGATGTGGGGGATCGCGATCCCTCCGCATTTAATCCGATTTGACGACATGTGCGTCAAATCGGCGGAAAAAATGCCGCCATGAGCTGCATTTTAACCTACGGAAAACCCGCTGACAAAGTCCGCAGGACTTTTCGGCGGCATAAAATAAACAGGGGCTGCATTGCAGCCCCTGTTTCGAATAATTCCGTCCGGTCGCCGTTCCCCGTTCGGTTGCCCTACCCGCACGGGTCCCGGTTATGAAGTACAAAGTAGTTCGTTTGCGTCTTATTTAAGGAGGAAGAACAGTCAATGAAGAATACTGTTGTTTTCCGGACGGAATGAAATAATCTTTTTCATGTTCTTCGTAGCTTTATTCTACCACCATATTTGGTGGTTTACAACCTCTGATTTGACTATTATTGGCCATATTTAGTGTTTTCTTGCCCAAAACTTGAAAACAAATTGTGAACACGGCTATAACGTGTCAAAAAAGGGTGGCGTATAAGCGGAAGTTGCAGCCGACGCCTCCTGCAACAGCACATTGGGCAAACCAAGCTGCAGGCAGTAATCCGCCGCACGTTCATATTCGCGCGCTGTCAGCGGGCGGTTCAACGGCGCTTTTAAGTTAGGAGAAGCGGGCGTATACTGCCGCATCAGCGAGAGATAGGTTTCCCGTGGAAGGTTTTCCGCAACAAAATCCAGTACCCGCCGGGTCTCGTCGATGCAGCCGGGCAGCACAAGGTGGCGGACGAGCAGCCCGCGTTTGGCGATACCGGCATCATCCATCTCTAATATGCCTGTCTGGCGCTGCATTTCAAGTATGGCGGGTGCTGCAAATTGGAAGTAATCCACAGCGCCGGAGAAAGCAAGGCTTATCTGCGGTGTGACGTATTTGAGGTCGGGCAGGTAAATGTCTATCAGCCCTTCCAAAGAGCGGAGGGCTTCCGCCGTTTCATATCCGCTGGTGTTGTACAGGATTGGAATGGTCAGGCCTTTTTTTTTCGCTTCTGAAAGAGCAAGACGAATGGCAGCAATGTGCGGTGTGGGCGTAACCAGGTTGATGTTGTGCGCACCCTGCTGCTGCAGGGAAAGAAACAAATCAACAAGCTTTGCTTGATCGCACAGTTCGCCCTTTTGCTGCGCGCTGAGGTCCATGTTCTGGCAAAAGCAGCAACGCAGCGCGCAGCCCGAAAAGAACACTGCGCCCGACCCGCGTGTGCCGCTGAACATGGGTTCCTCCCAGTGATGGAGCGCCGCGCGTGCGACGCGGGGAATATCACCCGCGCCGCAAAAGCCAGCCTTTTGCGTGCGGTTTATGTTGCAGTGCCTCGGGCAGCAATTGCAAAGCATCAAATAGGTCCTCCTGATAGGCTTAGAGCCCGCATTATTGTACAAAAAAAAAGGCCTGCGTGCAAGTTTGCGCACAGGCCTGGCAGTCCTCAACAAATCTGATTAAGGGCTTCAATGTATCGGCGCTTTCAACTCCGACGAGTACTTTCTTGCTTTGGGAAACTGCGTTTCCCCAACCCCCTTCCTTAAGGCTGCCCGTACCCATGGGGCGCGGGGGGCGGAGCCCTCCCGCTATAAAATAAAGAAATCTATCGTCGCCACCACAGGTGGCGATACGTTGCGAACTACAGAATAAATGTGATGCTTTCCTAAATACAATAGGCCTGCATGCAATTGCATACAGGCCTATGCGTTTTAGTCAATACTCAGAATATTCGGCGCGCAATGACGAAATTGCGCTCATAGTAACCCGTGGTTGAGCTGATCATGACCTCCCCCTTAGAAGAAGAGGCGTGAATGAATTGGCCGTTGCCGAGATAAATGCCGGCATGGTTGACGTTGGGGTTGGTATCTGACTTGTAGAACAGCAGGTCGCCCCGGCGGCAGCTGGATAAGCTCTCCACCGCTTCCCAACTGGATACCTGGCTGAAGCCGATTGCGTTGTATCTACCTGTGCTGATACCCGCAAGACGCAGACTGTAGTATAAAAGTCCGGAGCAGTCAAATGAATCCGGCCCTTCCTCGCTCCACACATAGGGTTTTCCAAGCTGATCCTTGGCCGCCGCGATGTAACCTTCAACGCTGGTATCATACGAGCCGGGGGCGGAAGGCCTCTCGGTGGGCCTGGGCGTCTTTGTGGGTTTCGGCGTAGGTCCGTTCGTTTCCGGTTCGTCGTCCAGAATGGGAATGTCCCAATCTTCGGGTTTGAGCGTAGGCTTGGGGGTGGGCTTTGGCGTAGGCTTGGGGGTCGCCTTGGGCGTGGGTTTAGGGGTGGGCGTGGGGTCTACTAAATACCGCGCTTTCGGTGAATAGAGAAGGTTTCTCACTTCCTGGTCCACCGTACCGGTTTGTTCTATTTTGTTGCGCGCCTGGAAGCTTTTTACCGCGCGCTCGGTCGCTATACCATAATAGCCGTTGTCCTTGTCCTCATAGTAGCCAAGCTCGCTGAGACGGCGCTGCATGCCCCGTACGTCGGAGCCCTTGTCACCCAGTTTCATGAGGTAGGGGGGAGCGCCAACGCTGTATAGAAATTCCTGTGTCTGAGAATCCGCAACGCCGGTCTGTTCCAGCCCCTGCGTACGTTGGAAGAGCATGACGGCACTCTTTGTGGCGGTACCGAAGTATGTGGTGATTTCATCGTAATCAAAGTAGCCAAGCTCCATTAGCCTACCTTGCAGAACAGAAACGGCCTCGCTTTCCGTTTCCTCCTGCAGCGTTTCATATGCAGAAAGGGAGATGGTGACGGGTGCCGGCGTCGGCTCCGGCGTAGGAACGGGTGTCAGCGTGGGCTCTGGTGCAATGGTTATGGAGGAAGCGATCTGCGTTTTAGGCGCAGCGGCAAATACCTCCTCCTGTATTGGGGTGGCGAACAGGTAGCCGTTGTAGAGCAGCGGGTACCCAATGAAACCGACAAGCACAATTCCGGCCAGCAGCAGCAAAAATACGCGCGAACGCTTCGTGAAGCGTCCGGGCTTTGCCTTGCGGGCTTTCTTGCGGGAGAGGTTGTCCATTCCTAGGCTCCTTTCGGTTGCCCTGTACAAGAAAAGCTAAAAAAGGATACTGTTTCTTATACATAGAGTATATACCATTTTATCGGCATATTCCAACACTTTCATTAGCATTTCGCGTGTATATTTATAAAAATATGCAGAAAAAGCAGCCAATCTGCCGGTTTAGCAACAGAAAAGCTTGAAACTGGTAAACTGTGTTATCATGTGGTATGATAAACGCGTGAAATTTCCGCGTGGCTACGGTTCAACATGCTAAAAATCAGCAAGGAGAACGGTTATGCAGCATGAAATTACGGCAGAAGGCCCTTTGTTTGACGGCATTGGCAACCTCATCGAACCCGGATGGTCAAGGCAGATGCTGCTTAAATACAATCGCGATGCTGTCAAAAAAAGCGCGTGGAGTATTAAGGAATGGGACTATTACATCATCAGCGACGGTAGATACGGCGTGGCACTCACCGTTGCGGATAATGGATATATGGGCCTTTTATCAGCCTCGGTGCTGGATTTTATTCGCCCATGGGAAAAGACAAACACCGTAATGGAGGCGTTTGTGTTGGGCAGGTACCACATGCCTGCTTCCTCAAAGAGTGGAGATGTGGAAGTATCTGCGAAAGGTTGCGCTATCCGGTTTGAAAACCTCGGCACACAGCGGCGGCTGAGCTGCACCTACGAGCGGTTCTATGAAAACAGCACGCTGGATGTGGACATTACATTAAGCGCCCCGGAAAAGGAATCGATTGTGATCGCAACGCCCTTCCATAAGCCGCGGCACTTTTACTACAACCAGAAGATCAACTGCATGCCTGCTTCAGGTTTTGTGCGGCTGGGGGAACTGGAATTCGCGTTTTCCGGAGAGAACTCGTTTGGTACGCTCGATTGGGGGCGCGGCGTTTGGACCTATGACAACACATGGTATTGGGGCAGCGGGAACGGCATGGTTAACGGCAAGCCGTTCGGCTTCAATATCGGCTATGGTTTCGGGGATACGCGTGCTGCGACAGAAAACGCGATACTATACGATCATAAGCTGCACAAGCTGGAGCATGTGGCCTTTCAAATACCTACGGAGAGCTATCTCAAACCATGGACATTCTCCTCCTCGGATGGAAGGTTTGAAATGGCGTTTACACCCATTTTGGACCGTGCAGCAAGGACAAACGCGGTGATCATCGAAACGGACCAGCACCAGGTATTCGGCAGGTTTTCGGGCCGCGCCGTACTGGACGACGGCACGGTACTACAAATAAAGGACCTCTTGGGGTTTGCAGAAAAAGTCAGGAATCGGTATTAAACATGGCATTGTTGGCGGCTTATAAGCTACAGAAATCCTTTGGGGGACGCACGCTGTTTGAGGATGTCTCCTTCGAGGTCGCAGAGAAGGATCATATAGGTCTTGTCGGCGCGAACGGTACGGGTAAAACCACGCTGTTGCGCATGTTAACAGGGGTGGAACAGGCGGATAGCGGTGCGGTGCACCGCGGCAAGCTTGTGCAGGCGGCAACGCTGGAGCAGACACCTGCCCTCAAGGAAAATCAAACGCTCTACGACTTTACGCTTGATGCGTTTGAGCCTCTCTTAAGGGCTGAAGAAGAATTAAAGGACATCGGCGCGCAGCTTTTGCGGCCCGATGCGCCGCATGAACAGCTTGTGAAAAAACAGCATCAGATTCAGGAGCGGTATGAGCAAGGCGGGGGCCTGACATTTCGCAGCCGCGTGCGTTCCACGCTAATTGGCCTTGGATTTACGCAGGCGGAGCTGGAACTTTCGGCCCTTTCCTTAAGCGGCGGGCAATTGAACAAGGCGATGCTTGCGAGGGTCCTCCTTTTGGGCGCTGATCTGCTGTTTTTGGACGAGCCCACCAACCATCTGGATATCGAGGCGACGGAGTGGCTCGAAGCGTACTTAAAATCCTATACCGGCGCGTTTATCTTGATTTCGCATGACCGGTATTTCTTGGATCAGGTTACCAACCGCACGATGGAATTGCGCAACATGCGCCTGCATATCACGCCAGGCAACTATTCCACACATGTGGAGCGCACGCTCAACGCCAATGAGATCGCGCGGCGGCATTACCTGAATACGCAAAAGGAGATCCGGCGCATCTACGGTATTGTGGAGCAGCAGCGTCAATGGAACAAGGAACGAAACATCCGCACAGCGGAATCAAAGCTCAAGCAGATTGAGCGCCTTAAGGCGACACTGGTGGAGCCGGAAAAAGAAGCCGCTTCCATCCGCTTTACGTTCACTGCAAAGGAACCCAGCGGCAACGAGGTGCTCATTGCGGAACAGCTTGAGAAGGCGTACGGCGAAAAGAAGCTGTTTTCGGATGCTTCCATGCTGATCCGGCGTGGGGAGCGGGTATTCTTACTAGGACCAAACGGTTGTGGAAAAACTACGCTTTTGCGCATCCTCATGGGGCGCGAAGTCCCGGATGCGGGCAGGAACGCATTCGGCGCAGGCGTGAAGCCCGCGTATTATGAGCAGAATATGCGCTCGCTCAGTGAGGAAAAGGCGGTGCTGCAGGAGGTGTGGGACGCATACCCGCGCATGCGGCAGACGGAAATACGTAACGCCCTTGCGGCGTTCCTGTTTCGTAACGAGGACGTAGAAAAGCGTATTGGCATGCTGTCGGGCGGGGAGCGTGCGCGTGTGCAGTTACTCAAACTGATGCTGTCGGGCGCGAACCTGCTGTTGCTGGACGAGCCCACCAACCATCTGGACATCGCCTCGCGGGAGGCGCTTGAACAGGCGCTCGAAGATTACGATGGCGCACTGCTCGTCGTCACGCATGACCGGTTTTTAGTCAACCGGCTTGCGGACCGCGTGCTCTATATGGAACCTTCCGGCCTTGTGGAGACAATCGGCGGCTATGACGCGTACTTGGCCGAACGCAGTGGGGAGGGAAAAATCTCCCAGCAGCAACAGGAGGAAGAAAAACCGCTCAACGAGTACCGTGCAAAGAAGGAACGCCAAAGCGCGATTGTTCGTGCAAAAAGCGAAGTAAATCGCGCGGAGCGGGAGGTTGCCGCCAAGGAAAATGAGCAGGCGGAGCTGGAACAACAGCTTTTAGATCCAAGCATTGTTTCGGATTATGAAAAGGCGGCGGCGCTTTCCAACCGTCTTGCAGCCTGCAGGGCGGAACTTGAGGAGTGCATCGCACTTTGGGAACAGGCGGAAGAAACACTGCAATCGCTCAACGCGCTAGTATGACAGGAGGCCAACATGCAAACACGTAAATTTAGCCTTGGCTTGCGTTTTGACATCATGGCGGGTGAGGAAGGACAGGCGACGCCCGCCCAGATCTGGGAGGAGATATTCTCCGTACTCACCACCAACGATACGAAAGGCCTGCAGCTGTATGGCGGCATGGTATCATTCGATGAATATTCCCCGGCGGATCCGTGCTACCTGTGCGTGCTAACCAACGGCAGCCTCAAGCAGATGCGCAGAGTATACGCGATGCTCGATCAGGACGAGGGCATCGGCATGTATTTGACAGCAACGCATCCGTTCCTCCAGAACAACGCGCTGGAAAAGGTGGAGGGTCTCACTTATTATGGCAAAGTGCAGAGTGACGGCGCGCTGTCGGGCGGGGATGAGCCGCTCTTTGACTTGCGTATCTGCAAAAAGCGCGGCAGGCGCAGGCCGGTGGGTAAGGGCATCGTATTCTTGTTGGCGCCCGATTCATTTTTTCACTTCCTTTCCTCCAAGCAGGCGATCCGCAGGCTGACGCTGGCCGCAAGAAGGCAAATTCCCGGCGTACGGATACTGCCGCTTCCCATTGCAAACGGCGGGCCGGGCACGGTGGACGCCATTCTGATGGCGCGCAACGGCACCATGCGCAAGGTGCAGATCACGGGACCGCAGGGCGGAAAACAGGAGGCAAGCTATGCAGTTTTAGGTGGGAGAACGGCGGTGATCGAAATGCCGGAGGCATTTTGCGGGGTTACCGATGGCAGGCTCCATTCCAGCTTTGGCATGGGGGAATTGATCCGCCGTGCGCTGGACGAGGGATTGAGTGAAATCGTAATTGGCCTGACGCCGGGCTGCATCAATGATGGCGGCCTTGGCTGCCTTCGCGCATTGGGCATGAAGCTTTTAAATGCAGAAGGAGCCGAACTGAACTCTGAAAGCGAGAACGTCGTAATCGCAAAAATCGATACGGAGCTTTTGCATCCGCGCATCCGCAACACACGTTTTGTTATCATGACGGACGATACAGAACGCCTGAAGGAAGAAGCACTCTATGAACCGATGCGTGCGTCTTATGCGAACTTAATCAAAGAGGCCGCTGCGTTTGACGTATACGCCCAGCCGGGGACCGGGGCTGCAGGAGGGCTAGGCGCAGCGCTGCTTGCATTTTTTGGTGCAACATGCCAGTCCGGGATTGAGGCGCTTTTGAACGTATACGAATTTGATCGCAGGGCGAAAAACGTCTCCTTGATTCTGACAGGAGAAGGCTGCGTGGATCAGACAAGCTTTGCGCCCGGGCGCGCCGTCGGCACGATCCTTACCCGTGCTTCACGCATGAAGGTGCCGGTCTGTGTCGTGGCGGGGCATCTGGGGGAGGGCGGGGAAGAACTGCTGCAAAAGAGGGATTGCAGCAGCATGGTCATCGCCGAAGTGCTCGATGAAAGCTCGGTGGAGGCGCTTGTAGAGCGCTTTGACGGCGCAGCGGAGCGCATGTTCCGCTTTATCCGCCTGGGCAGGGAAATTGAGCGCGTTTCCGCCCGTAAAAACAAACGATGACCGGGGAGGATAACATGAACGTCAGAGAACCGGAAAACGTCACGCGGGAAGCGTGGGAGCAGTTCATGCTGCTCAACCAGGTGCACGGCTTTTGCATGCAGCATACGCTCAAAAAATACGGCCTGTACGAGGGGCAACCCGTCTATTTGTTCCAAATTCGACATATGGGGAGGCCCAGCCAGAATGAACTTGCAAAGGCGCTGGGGGTGAGCAAATCCTCCGCGGGCGTGACGCTCAGAAGGCTTGAAAAAAGCGGTTTTGTTAAACGCGAGCAGGATCCGGCGGACAGCCGCTGTAACCGGGTGGCGCTTACCAAGAAGGGACAGGAGATTTCCCGCTGGTGCGAGATGGATGTGGATATGATTGCCAACAACATGCTCGAGGATTTTACCGCCGACGAGCGGGAGCTTGCGCTCAAGGTGATCAAACGCATGTACAAGGGGCTTGATTCCATGCGCCTACGTATAAAATCTTGAAATGTCTGAAATGGGTTTTCATGGCGTTTTCCGAAGGTTCGCCACCTAAGTCGGCGATAGATCTTTTTATTTAATAGCGGGAGGGCTCACAGTTCGTAATGGTCGTATTACATCGCGGGATAGCCGCTCGTAATACTGCCTTGCTCACTGGGACGTCGCCTCACTGCATCCGCCACAGGCGGCGTTCGGCTATGTCCTCCCCGCGCCCCCTGAGTACAGGAGAACTTAAGGAAGGGAAACGTAGTTTCCACAAAGCAAAAATCTACCGGGATGGCCCGCAGGTCCAGAGGCCTTCGGCGTCTCCCGCCGAGGACGCGGTGCTATAGCGCCGATACCTTGACACTCTCAAAGCAGGTTTATTGACTCTGAAGCTTTTTCCAATTATGGGGAATGCTTTTTTTATTGTCTGCAGATACTGTTACCTGAAAGGATTGGTCCAATATGAAAAAATCCTTATGGGAAAGACTGCGCTTTGATGAGGTGGAACAGGAATTTGAACTTCTGGAGACCGAGGAGGGAAACCCCGGTTTCTTCGGCGGCTGGGAAAAGGAGAAAAAATCCGCACCGCCCCAACCGGAACCGCCGCCGAGCACTTCGGTTAATGAAAACGAGGAGCGCCTGCGGAAGGAATACCATATCGACATTAACCCGGACGTCTTGCTGCGCCGCTTTATGCTTGGCGGTACTTTTCCGGCTTTGACGGCGTGCATCAACGGCATGGCGGACGGATCCCAGGTCAACGATTTTATTCTGCGACAGGGCATGGAACCGGGCTGCATGAGCGGCGCTTTGGGCAGCTATTCCAAATATGCGGTGGATCATGTCTTTGCCCAACAGGAGGCGGCGCTCTCTACCGATTGGGCGGAGGTCAAGAAGGCCATCTCCGAAGGGCGCACAGCCGTATTTATTGAGGGAGACGCACAGGCGGTGCTGATGGATACGCGCGGCTTTGAGAAGCGCAGCGTGGGCATCCCACAAAACGAAAAGGTTGTTCGTGGCCCGCAGGAGGGCTTTACAGAGAGTATCCGCACCAACATCACGCTATTGCGGCGCATCATCAAGACGGATGATTTTATTTGCGAGTTCCAAAACGCCGGCGGCGAAAACAATGTGGTCTGCGTACTCGCTTACCGCGAAAGCGTGGTGAACCCCAAACTGTTGCAGGAAATCAAGAGTCGCCTTCAAAACGTAGATACGCACATGGTATTAAACGACGGCACGTTGGAACAACTCATCGAGCGTTACCCTCTTTCGCCCTTGCCGCAGACGTTGAATACCGAGCGGCCGGATCGGGTGGCGGCACATATCATGCAGGGGCATGTCGCCCTGCTGTGCGAAGGAAGTCCATCCGCCAATATCATGCCCGCAACGCTATTCTCGTTGATGGCCACACCGGAGGATTCGTACATGCGCCGCCCGTTAGGCAGTGTATTGCGCGTGGTACGTTATATCGGCGCTGCGCTTAGTATCTTGCTGCCCGGCTACTTTATTGCGATTGCGCTTTATCATCAGGGCATGCTTTCTACGGAGGTCATCAGTACGATTATCGCGTCACGGCAGATGGTGTTTTTGCCGCTGCCCATTGAAATGCTGTTCCTGCTGTGGGTGTTCCAGCTTCTGCGGGAGGCGGGTATCCGCGTGCCGGGCAGCGTAGGGCATGCAATTGGGATCATTGGCGGCTTGATACTGGGGCAGGCGGCGGTGACCGCCAACATCGTTAGTACAATTGTGCTCATCATTGTGGCTTTGGCGGGGATGGGCAACTTTACAATACCGGATTACTCCACCCAGATTGCAGGGGAATATTTCAGGATCTTTTTGGTGCTGTTGGGCTGGGCGGGGGGCCTGCTTGGGATAGCAACAGGCATTGTGGTGATTGCGGCATGGATGGCCTCTCTGAAATCCTACGGCGTGCCATTCCTTACGCCTGTCGTACCCAAGACATATTCAAACCGTCCCGCAATATTGCGCGGCCCCATCACGCAGCGCGGCCGTTCGTCGGATTATATGAACACGCGGGAGGGGAAGTAATGAAACTGCGTCAGGGCCGCATAGGGCGGCAGGAAACGCTTGCCGCGGCGGCGGTCGCTGTAGCGGTAAGCGGGATATTTACAACCGATAACGCTGCGCTATACGGGGAAGGGAATTCTGCATACGTTTCAACGCCTATTGCGGCGGCACTTTCCCTGCTTGCGTTCTTATTGGTTGCGCGTGCCATGCAAAAAGGGGGGCATAAAACGCTCTTTGCCCTTTTAGAGCATGGGCTGGGCGGCGTATTGGGCCGCGTTGCCTCTTTTTTGTATGCATCCTTACTCGTGTTCTGTGCCGCTGCGCTCTTAAGCCGCTTTTCGCTGATGCTGGGGCGGTTCGTGTATCCGGAAGCTTCGGAATGGCAGGTGCTACTGTATCCGCTTGCAGCGGCGTTTTTTCTTGCCTGGCTGGGGCTGGAAGGCATCGGCCGGATGTCCCGGCTGTTTGTCTGGGTGCTGCTCATCTCCATATTGGGCGCGATGGCGCTTGCGGCCTATAATTACGAGCCGTACCGGCTTGCACCGTTTCTAGGAGACGGCTTTGATCATATGGCCAATATGGCGCTACGAAACGTGGCGCTGTATTTCCCCGGCATGCTTGCCCTGCTTGTATTGGCGCGTGGCGTACACGGAGTGACAGCCGCAAAACGTGCGGGGTATGGGGCGGGAATCGCTGCGGGGGTGCTTGGCTCGCTATGCCAGGTTTGCCTTGGCATGACATATACCTATCAGGATCTGGCGCTGATGCATTCTCCAATGTACCGGCTGACCATGAACTTCCGTTCCGGGGGGTATTACCCAAGACTTGATCTGTTGCTGATGATGGGATGGGTGATCTCCGGCGTACTCGCCACAGGGTTTTACCTGTATGCGGCGGCGCTTTTGTATGCGGAAGCATTCGCACAGGAGGACATCCGCCCCGCGTTGCTTACGGCGGGGGCTGCGGCAGGGGCCGCTTCCATGCTCATGCACGTGGAAAATGCGTGGTTCAGGGCAATTGCAGGTTGTATTTCCCTGTATGGCTGGATATTTGCAGTCACCCCTGTGCTACTTGCGTCACTGATCAGCGTAATGCGGAATGCAGGAAAACCCAAAAGGGAGGTGGGAGCATGAGGTGGTATCGTCGTTTCCGCATATTAGCGCTCCTGCTGCTTGTTTTGGTCGTTTGCTCGGGCTGCATGGGTGCGCGAAGCCCCGATGAATACGGTTATGCGCTGCTTCTGGGGATAGACAAAGGCAAAACAAAACCCTATTTTGTGAGCATGCTGCTTCAACGGGGGAACGGAGACAATCAAAGCTCAGAGGGTGCTCTGGCGACGCTGGTGGGTGTGGAGTGCAGCGATTTGTTTGAAGCGGTAGAGGTCATCGAATCCGGCCTTCCGTTCTCGTTGAGCCTTGCGCGTACGACCGCTATCGTGTTCAGCCAGGAGGTGGCGCGCGGCCCACTCCTTGAGAAGTTTCTTTCCGCCTCTTTGGGTTCTCTGCATATCCGTTATTTTGCCAACCTCATCATATCGGGCGGGCGAGCGGAAGACTACTTAAGCGGCATGCAAAGCGAGATTAACCCCAATATTGCTAAAATCCAATACAATTTCATCGAATACAAAGAGGAGACGGGCATGGTACCGGCCATTACGCTCACCGAGTTCTATGATCGCGCCTGGGGTAAGGCGGGCGACGTCGTATTGCCGCTGGGCGGGTTTGAAAAACGGGATACCGGGGGCGAGGAGGAGCAGGGGAGTGCCGGGGAAAAGGGCAAAGACGGGCAAGGAATGCCCATGAAAGCCGAGGAAAAGGAGGGTTCCTCAAAAGCGGAAGGGAAAAAAGAGGAGAAGGAAAAGAGCGAGGAAAAGGCCGACGCACCTGAGCCGATTTTGGTCGACGCTTTGGGCGCTGTTGAGGAGCTTCCAGGGCAGACCAAGCGGCTGGGCGGCCTGGAAGCCGGCATGATGGGAAGCGCGCTGTTTTGCGGAACGGAACTCAAGGGCTTTTTGAACGGCTCACATACACAGCTATTGCTTATGGGCAAAGGGGATTTCAAAAACGGCAGGATCCAGATAAAGGACGAAAATGGCGATAATATAAGCATACTGCTGACCAGAAAAGGGACTCCGAACGTCAGGCTTTCGCTGGGAGAGGAAAAAACGGCAAAGTTTTTGGTTTCCGTATATGCATCGGTGGAGCAGCCGGCGGCGGTGGCAGGGCTTGATAAAGAGCTGGTTAAGCGGAACATTGAAGCGTATCTGGAAAACGGCATGCAGCAGGTGTTCCTTGCGTGCCAGCAGCTTGGATGCGATTCGTTTGATTTGGGAGAAGCGGCCGTCAGCCAGTTTACGAGTACACAACAGTGGGAAGCTTACTCGTTCCGCGATGTTTATCGGCAGATCCGCGCGGAGTTTGATGTGACGGCGTTTATAGAATACAATCCGACGGGCTCCAGGGTGGAATAGGCCTATCGCTATAAGCGGACAGAAAAGAGGGATGCGTCATGGTACTGTTTGCAATATTCGAAGGGATCGCAGCCATATATGGCGGCACTTATATCATACACTGCAAAAAAAAGGGGCAGGGGCTTGGCGCGTTTGGCGCATGGCTCCTCTCCGTTGTTTCCCTTGCGATGGGCGCGCTGCTTTTGATCTATGTGGTTTAGTGTTCATCCCTGGAAAACAGGTGCTCCATCTTTTTGTGGATGCGGCTTTTTCTGAGGGTGGTTTGCGCATTATTAGGAGCAAACATATCTTCCCAGCAATCGAGCGCGTCCCCCTCCTGTGCGGACTCTAAAAGCAAATGCCGAGCGATATGTACAAATGTGCCATCTTCGCACTCGCAGACGGCATAGCCTCCTTCAAAACGGTCGATGATGAGCATACTCCGCCTCCTTCAATCTAGGATACTTCCTGTATAGGTAATTATACCGCCTGCATACAAGTATTGAAAGAAACATAAACCATATCCGTCGTCGAAAACAATCGAGATCGATCAAATCTTATGGTATATTAGAGTGAACAAACCGACCATCATTATTGAGTGCAACAGCAGGAGCATGATATAATGAAACGGTATATCCGTGAAATTCCTGAACTTGAAATTGGGGAAACGGAACGAGCCCGCCTGAATGCGATTGCGCTTCTGGAGTATGAGGCCTGCGGAGCCATTGGTAGGGAATGAACTTGAGAAGGTAAATGCGGAATTCGTGGAAGCCGCCAAACGGCATATCCGTGGCAATGAAGAATTCGTTTGCGTTTTATCTTGTGCTTTCGTATGGAGGAATAGAATGCTTCGATCAAGCGCGGAGATTCTGCTTGGTGTCATAAATGCAATGCAGGATATGCTGCGCGTATTGGATCTTTCACAACGCGTTGTATTGGTAAACCGCAGCTATGCGGAACAATTCGGAGCACAGGAAGGCCGGGCATGCAACGAAATGTTCTGCGTGAGCGGCACCTGCAAGCTGTGCATTTCAAAAAAAGCGATCATAACAGGCCAAACGCAACAAAAGAACAGACACTTTCGGGGACGGACATATCAGGTCAACGCCTCCCCTTTGTATGATGTTTCGGGAAATCCGGTGGGGACAGTGGAAGTTTTTCGGGATATCACCGAGCAAGTCCGCCAAAGGGACGCGCTGCGCGCACAGAATAAGCGCCTTTTGCGTGAGGCAAACTGGGCCGCGCGCATGCAACGTGAGCTGTTTTTGCCGCAGAGCCAACCGGATCCTCGCGTCTCGGTTTCCTCCCGGTATCTGCCTGCAAGCAGCCTTGGCGGGGATATGTTCGGTTGCCTAAAACAAACGGATGGCCGCATTGGCTTTTATGTGGCCGACGTTTCAGGCCATGGGATGGCCGCCGCCATGATTACGCTGTTATTGGCGAACGTCATGCGAAATGTTCAGGCCGCCAGCGCCGTAGAACTCTTATATGCCGCTCGCGAAGCGTTTTTGGCCGCAGTCCAGGACGATCAACTCTATGTTGCGATGTTTGTGGCCATGCTGGATCCTAAAACCGGCGTTCTTACTTGGGCCAACGCCGGGCTCAATGCCATTCCGCTGCTTCTCAATGACGATCAGCTGACCGGCCTCTATTCACCTTCTTTGCCCCTGTGCTGTTGGACAGAAGACCCCATCTATACCGAGCGTACGCTCCAATTGGGCGCCTCCTGCAGGCTTTTATTGTATACGGACGGCCTGCTGGACCACAGGAGCAGTAGCCTGACCGAAGCTGAGCTTGAGCGTCGCATGAAGCGGCAGGACGGGGAGGAATTGCTTGGCTCTTTGGAAAGACAGGTATTCTTGCAACATGAGGACGATGTATGCATGCTGCATATCGCGTATGAAAACATGTCCGAAGGGTGAACGTTTCTTAAAAATTGACGCTCTGAAGGAATGACAGCTTTCAAAAAGGGAATAAATGCGGTATAATATTTACATGCATTTTGCATAACAGCAGGTAATACATGCGTACGGTTGCCGCATAAGCGGTCCTTGCCGGTGCGCGTAAAGCAGCCTGAGGGGGTGCGGCTATGTCCTATGACGAAATCGTAAATGCCATTGCCAGCGGCTTTGGCCAGTTTTCGTTTGGGGACGCGCTGGATATCATCATCATTACGCTGCTTTTATATAAGCTCGTTGTATGGACAAAAAAGACGCGCGCCTATCAGGTGCTAAAAGGCTTTGGTTTCCTTGTTGGCGCTTATTTTCTCAGCCAGATATTGGCATTGCATACGTTGAGCTTTTTATTGGGCTCCATCGTGCAGGCAGGAATCGTCGTAGTCGTCATTCTGTTCCAGCCAGAAATCCGGCGCGCGTTTGAGCATATCGGCCGTGGCAGCATATTCGATAAGAACGTATTTAGTGCGTTTGCAAGTAGCCCCAACGAAATCGTCCGGGAACTGCACAAGGCGGTCATGAGTATGGCGCGCCGCCGTGTTGGAGCGCTGATTGTTATGGAACAGACCGTTGCGCTCGGCGATATCATAGCGACAGGGACCCGTATAGAGGGCGTCATTTCAAGCCCGCTGTTGGAGAACATATTCGAACCCAACACGCCGCTGCATGACGGCGCCGTTATTCTCAGGCACGATACCATACTTGCCGCGGGCTGCTTCCTGCCGCTTTCGGACGATGTGGATATCGCCCGGGAACTCGGTACGCGCCACAGGGCGGCGCTGGGCATTTCCGGCGTATCGGACAGCGTTACAATCGTCGTTTCCGAGGAGACGGGCATCATATCCGTGGCGCAGGACGGCAAGCTGATGCGCTACATCGACTCCAAGGCGCTTAAAGACCTCTTGGAGGGTATTTATCTGAAGGAACGCGGCAGCGCGTTCTCATCGCTCATGCGGAGGACCAAGAATGGAAAGAGAGAATGAGCCCAGCAAGGTCGGGACATTTTTGAAAAATATATTTCTGAAAAATGTCAGCATCAAGATCATTTCCTTGGTGTTTGCCACCGTGCTTTGGGGCGTCGTTCTTACCGTGCAGAATCCCAACCGCGTCAAGGTGATCGAAAACGTTCCGGTCATCTTTGAAGGAACATCCGATCTGAATAACCGCAATCTTGTGGTGCGCGGGAAGCCGCTTGAAGAGCTTGGCGGCGTGACAGTACGCGTGAGCACGCCCATCACAAACTATATGGATTTAAATGCGGACCGGATTAACGCGTATGTGAGCCTCAATCGAATTACCGCTCCGGGGACAGTTGCGTTGCCGGTCGAAGCCGACATTTCAGGGCGCCCGGCGAATACCAGCGTGGAAGGCAAAACGCCGGATAAAATTATGGTAGAAATCGATACGCTTATGGCCAAGAACGTACCGGTGGAAGCACGCTACCCGGGGTCCCTCCCGGATGGGTATTGGGCGGCCAATGCGGAATTGAGCAGCTCGTCCGTGACCATCAGGGGCCCCAAGACGGACGTTGACCGCGTGACGAAGGCCATCTGTAAAATCCAGCTGACGGACCGCAAGCAGAGCTATAACGACGCCGTGGCCGTGGTCCTTGTTGACGAGAACGACAATGAGATGGATTCGAGCCTGTTCTTGGGCAACCCTCCCTCCGTCACGGTAAAGATGCCGGTCTACCCCAAAAAGACCGTACCTGTGGATATCAAGGGGTCGCTCCTGGGCGCAGACAATCTGCCCGCGAACTATGAGCTTTTTGCGGCGACAGCAACGCCCGCCACAATCGATATCGCAGGAGATCAGGCTGTGCTCGACAGCATCACTTCCCTCACGATTCCCGGCATGGATGTGGCAGGGCGACGCGAATCCATCCACCAGAAAGCCGCAATTGTCGTGCCGGAAAACGTGCAGATATTGGGCAGCACCACCGAGGTGGAGGTGTTCGTGGATATCCGCGAAAAGACGAGCAAAAAGGACTTTGAAGCAGTGCCCATTGAAGCAAGAAACCTGGGCAGGGGACTAAAGGCCACCTTGAGCAAGGAAACGACGGATATCAGCGTGCAGGGACGCATCAGCCTGGTGGACCTTTTGAGCCGTGACGATGTTGAGGCCTATGTAGACCTCAAGAATTTGAAGGAGGGCACGTACGAAATGTATGTGAGCGTGTACCTCAAAGATGATGAAACAACACTGGAACTGACCTCCGTATCAAGCGTAGCTTTGATCCAGGTAGTCATCTCCAGGAAGTGATTCAGTACGAATGCATCGCAAAAAGGCGCCACGGGCGCCTTTTGCATGCCTGTAGAAATTCATGCAAGCATAAGAGATTAGATGATCCCGCGGCGGGTCAAATATATAACAAGAAATTCTTTTTCTAGTGATCGAAAGGGATAAACGTATGGCGCTGTTGCTGACAGATATCAAGGTACCAATTCAGGTGGGCGATGAGGCGTTACCCGCCATGATCGCCGGGCAATTCCATATTCCAACTGAAAGCGTACGGGCGGTGCGGCTTGTCCGCCAGTCGCTGGATGCGCGCAAAAAGCAGGATATTCATTTTTTGGTTTCGGCATTGGTCACGCTGGACTCTTCTGCAGCGGGTAAGCTGTTAAAACGCGGGGACGCCCGCATAAAACCTTATGAGGCACCTTCAGACTATGTGCTTATTCAAGGGGAGGAGCGACCGCACGGGCGTATCGTTGTGGCGGGCCTCGGCCCTGCTGGCCTTTTTGCCGCGTATTTTCTCGCGCGGGAAGGGTACAGGCCTCTAGTTTTGGAACGGGGACGCGAAATTGAAAAGCGCAGGGAAGACGTTAGGCGGTTTTGGACGGGGGCGGAGATTGACCCGAACAGCAACGTCATGTTTGGTGAAGGCGGTGCAGGCACGTTCTCGGACGGCAAGCTGACCACGCGTATCAAGGATGCGCGCGCAGCTGTGGCGCTCGAAACGCTCAAAAAGTTCGGCGCGCCGGAGGATATCGTATATCAGGCGAAACCCCATATCGGAACGGACCTATTGCGGCGTGTGGTAAAAAACATTCGTGAGGAAATCATAGCGCTGGGCGGAGAAGTTCGTTTTGAGGCAAT
>JAEZIE010000276.1 GCA_023416175.1 Bacillota bacterium | reverse complement strand
GGTCGCTGCCCCATAGAGGAAAGTTTCAAATAAAAAATACCCGGCAGGCATCAAAAGCCCCGCCAATATAATAGCGGGAAGCGGTTTTTTCCAGCGGGCAATCAGAAGTGCTGTCACAAGCGCCATCGCACCTTTGATGACAAAGGTCGGCCCCGCATATATGACGCTGCCTAATATCAGGTCGGCAAGACCGCTGCCAATTGCAGCCGCAAGGACGCCCCAGGGGGAACCCAGCAGGAATGCAGATAGGTAAACGCCAACGTCGCCAAGGTTGATATACGCCCCGGCCACGCCAGGAATGGGAAAATACGTCACAATGGTCAGTATGATGACGGCTGCCGCTAAGAGTCCCGATAGCGCCAGACGGTTGACTGACTTTTGCGTGTTCAAAGTATCGCCCTCCCGAAATCCTTTTGAACTGTTATATCATTTCCCATTATTTTGGTCAAGTAATAGTGAATGGGGAAAATATACAATTCAAATAAAATCGCAGTAAAAAGTCTCTATCACAATTCCTAAAGCAGGGCACATCTTTAGTGGTACACGCCACTTTTTTGACATATAAAAACAGGATGCCCAAGCATCCTGTTTGTTGTTCTTTACAGAAGTTTCTCTTAGTTGCAGCCGCAGGTGTTGGTATCCCTCATGCAGCCGGTCGTTTCCCTGGTATTGCACAGGAGCAGCAGCGCGATGATGATAAAGAGGTTATCCCCGCAAACTGCGTCGCGGATGTTCTCGAGGACGGGACTATCGTTGCAGAAGAAGATCAACAGGATGATAATCCACCACCAGTTGCCAAAGCCAGTATCACAGCCAGAATTGAAACAGCCCATACAAAAAGCCTCCTTGTTTTTTGAGCGATTGGCGTTGGTTTCACGCCGATGGTATATTGTACGCAGAGCCGCAAAAATTGGTTACAAAGCCAGACTACTCTGTGTTTTCAATTTCTTTGCAATACTTCACCGGGCGCGCATTCATGTTTTTTGGCCTTCGTGGTATACTGGTTGAAACGGCCGGGAACAGCAAACAACGGAAGGCCGGAAAGGAACAAACAACATGAAGCATTATAGGCTTGAAATTGAAGGAATGGGCTGTGCCCATTGCGTGCGCAGCGTCACAGACGCGCTCACTGACATAAAAGCCGCCGTAAACGACGTACAGGTGGGCAGCGCCGACGTTCTCTGGGATGGGGATACTCAAGCGCTTAAAACCGCCATATCAGAAGCGGGCTTCGAAGTAAAATCCATCGCCACGCTATAAATAATATGAGGATTATGGTTGGGATGTCCGGCGGGGTGGATTCCGCCGTTGCGGCTCTGTTGTTAAAACAGCAGGGCCATGATGTCGTGGGCGTATTTATGAAAAACTGGGAAGAGGAAGGGGAAGACGGCGTCTGCACAGCTGCGGAAGACTATGAGGATGTTCGCCGTGTGGCGGACAAAATCGACGTGCCCTACTATACGGTGAATTTCGCAAAAGAGTATAAGGAACGCGTATTCTCCTACTTTCTTTCCGAATACCGCCTGGGGCGTACGCCCAATCCGGATGTGCTGTGCAATTCGGAGATCAAATTCCGGGCGTTTTTGGAGCTTTCCCGCACTGCGGATATGGCGTATCTTGCGACGGGGCATTACGCCCGCACGGAGCGAGCCGGGGACAAGGTGCGCCTGCTGCGCGCGCTGGATCAAAATAAGGACCAGACATACTTCCTCGCCGGGCTCACACAGCAGCAGATTGCGGGAGCGATGTTCCCGATCGGTGAGCTGCAAAAGGGCGAAGTGCGGCGCATTGCGCGGGAATTTGGCCTGGTGAACGCGGATAAAAAGGACAGCACCGGCATTTGCTTTATCGGAGAGCGCAACTTCAAACAATTTTTGATGCAGTTCCTGCCCGCGCAGCCCGGGAACATGGTGGATTTATCCGGCCGCGTCATAGGCCGTCACGACGGTCTGATGTATTATACGCTGGGCCAACGAAAGGGATTAGGGATCGGCGGCAGGAAGGATGGTTCGGGCGAAAGCTGGTTTGTCATAGGCAAGGATCTCCCCCGCAACCTTCTTATCATCCAGCAGGGAGAGCAGGACGAGCTTTACTCCACCGCGCTTTCCTGTAGTCATGTCAATTGGATTCCGGGAACCCCGCCTTCAGAGCGATTTTCCTGCACGGCAAAGTTCCGCTACCGCCAGCCGGATCAGCAGGTGGAAGTCATTGTTACGGGGCAGGGAGCGAAGGTTAAGTTCCTGGAACCCCAGCGCGCAGTTACCCCCGGGCAGTGGGCGGTGTTCTATTCTAGTGAAGAGTGTCTGGGCGGAGGTCCCATTGACGAAGTTACACCCAAAAAGCCGTTTGCGGTGCCGGAGCGGCTTCCGATATAAGCGCGCCTTTGTAAAGCACGCGAATTCTCGCAACTGCGAATTGCGCTTTGGCCCAGAATCCCCTTGCGCACACGGCCCGATATGTTAAAATAACATCATAGCATGGGGAAGTCCGTGCAAAACAGAATGGTTTTGTTATAAGAATTATTTATTAATACGGCAGGAGGAATGGATATGGCAAAGAAAACCATACAGGACATCGATGTAAAGGGTAAGCGCGCGTTGGTGCGCGTAGATTTCAACGTTCCCTTGGACGCAGAAGGCAACGTAACGGACGATAAGCGCATCGTGGCCGCGCTCCCCTCCGTGAAATACTTGCTCGAGCAGGGAGCAAAAGTCATCCTCTGCTCTCATCTTGGCCGTCCCAAGGGTAAGCCGGATCCGCAATTCTCCCTGCGCCCTGTGGCGAATAAGCTTGCTTCCCATCTGCCCGGCGTAAAGGTTACGTTTGCCGAGGACGTCATTGGCGAAAGCGCCAAGGCCGCCATCGACGCCATGCAGGATGGAGAGGTTGTACTGCTTGAGAATGTCCGCTTCCACAAGGAAGAAACGGATAACGATCCCGAGTTCTCCCGTAAGCTCGCTTCCTTGGCGGATATCTTCGTTTCGGATGCTTTCGGCACCGTGCACCGCGCGCACGCTTCGACCGCAGGCGTGGCCGCTTATCTCCCCGCCGTGGCGGGCTTCCTCATTGGCAAAGAGCTTTCCATCATGGGTGAAGCGCTCGATAACCCCGTCCGCCCGTTCGTGGCCATCCTGGGCGGCGCAAAGGTTGCGGACAAAATCGGTGTCATCACCAATCTTTTGAATAAATGCGACAGCCTCATCATCGGCGGCGGAATGATGTTCACGTTCTACAAGGCCATGGGTTATGAAATCGGCTCTTCCCTGCTTGATGCGGAGAGCATTGACCTTGCCCGTGATCTCATGAAGCAGGCGAAGGAAAAGGGCGTCAACCTGCTGTTGCCCGTTGACACCGTTGTTGCCATCGCATTCGCTGCGGACGCCGAGCACCAGACCGTGAAGGCGGATGCCATACCGGAAGGTTGGATGGGCCTCGATATCGGGCCCGAAAGCGCAAAGCTGTTCGCGGAAACCATCAGGGCCGCCAAGACCGTTATCTGGAACGGGCCCATGGGAGTGTTTGAGTTCCCCGCGTTCGCCGAAGGCACCAAGGCCGTGGCACAGGCCTGCGCGGATTGCGACGGCACCACCATCATCGGCGGCGGCGATTCCGCTTCCGCTGTCAAGAAACTTGGTTTTGCCTCCAAGATGACGCACATTTCCACCGGTGGCGGCGCTTCGCTAGAGTTCCTCGAAGGCAAGGTCCTGCCCGGCGTGGCGGCGCTCAACGA
>JAEZIE010000176.1 GCA_023416175.1 Bacillota bacterium | reverse complement strand
TCCCTGTAAACAGCGCTCCCACCTGCAGGAAATTGAATACGATGCCTGCCACAACGGCCGCCGCCATCACCGGCAGCAGGATGATTACGAACCGGACATACACATCCTTAAACGTGGCGTGGATGTTGGCGATATTAAACGTATCCGGCGCGCCAGCCGAAAAATACTGGATGGCCATTTCCCTTAACCCATCCACCATCAGCTTTCCAGAGATGGACAACATGCCAAAGAGCACAAGCAGCGAAAATGCGGTGGTCAGGTCCGTACTTTTGAATATCTGGCCTTTATCCCGCGCGTCCTTCCGCTTTTTTGGTGTTGCTTTTTCGGTACGGTCACCATTTGCCTGGCTCATGCGGGAGCCACCAATCCACCAAACATGTAATGGATGGACTCAAACATGTTGTAAAAGAGCGTATTGGTAAAGTTCACATAAACCGGCAACAACAGCAGCAGCGCCAGAAACCCGAGGATGATCTTGAGGGGTATGCCAACCACAAACACGTTCATCTGCGGCGCTGTGCGTACCACAATCCCCATGATGATCTCCCCCATCAGTCCCGCCGCAATCATGGGCATCGCCACCTTGGCAGCAAGCACAAACGCAAGGGCAAATACCTCAAGCGCCGAAATGCCCAAGGCGGGATTTAACGCGACCTGCCCCACGGGGATGTAGGAGAAGGTGCTTTGCATAATATAAATCAGCTCGTGATGCCCATCCACTGCAAAAAAGGAGAGCATCATCACGGTATAGAGAAAGTTGCCCGTCACAGGAACGCTGATGTTTGACTGCACGTCGAACACGTTCACCATACCAAAGCCCATCTGCATATCGATCACGTACCCCGCCGTTTGCGGTATGCTGAATAGCATTGTGGTTACATACCCCAACACCAACCCGAACAGCAGTTCCTTCACGCACAGCAGTACATATTCAATGACATTGCGGTACGTGATGACCATAGGATTTGGGTCCGCTGCAAACACCACGTAAGCAAGCGTCATGCACAGCAAAATCTTGAGCATGTTGGGCAGCGTTTTTCGCCCGAATATGGGGGAAGAAAAAATCAACGCCGAAATCCGCAGGAATATCAGCACGAAATAATCGATATTCAGCATGACGGCGTCTACGATCTTTTCCATCGCTCATAGGTGCGCGGTTCCGATATACTCGAACAGACGCAGCGTAAAATCGGAAAGGCTTGTAAGCATCCAGCCACCGAACACTAAAAGCGAAATCAATATGGCGATAATCTTGGGCACAAACGCCAAAGTCTGCTCGTTGATCTGTGTTGTGGCCTGGAATATGGAAACGATAATACCCACCACCATACCGATAATGAGCGGGGGTGCCGACACCATCATGATGGTGGTCACCGCATCCTGAATGACTTTGATTACCGTTGACTGCTCCATGCTAAAACCCCGCTTGCTGTAATGTCCGTCTTCCGCCGATAAAATCCTACGGGCGGATTACCCGAAGCTTGTAATGAGGGATTTGACCGTGAGGGTCCACCCGTCCACCATTACAAACAGCAACAGTTTAAAGGGCAACGAAATGACAATCGGCGGCAGCATCATCATACCCATCGCCATCAGCGTACTCGCCACCACCATATCGATGACAATAAAGGGGATGTAGATAAAAAACCCGATCTCAAACCCATGTTTGATCTCGCTGGTAATAAACGCCGGAATAAGCGTGGTGTTGGGGATGCTTTCAAGCGACTCGACCGTATCCGGCTGGCCGGAGGCAGAAAGAAAAAACTTGAGGTCGGATTTATACGTCTGCTTGAACATGAACTCTCGTACCGGATCCATGGCGCGTTCCACCGCAGTTTCCTGAGAGATGACGCCGTCCACATAGGGTTGATACGCCTCGGTCTTGATCTGATTCACAATGGGGGACATGATGAACAGCGTCAAAAACAGCGCAAGGCCGACGAGCACCTGGTTGGGAGGCATCTGCTGGAGCCCCATGCCGTTGCGCACGAGCGAAAGTACGATGATGGTGCGCGTAAAACTCGTCAGCATGATGAGTATGGAGGGAAGCACGCTCAATATGGTGAGCAGCAGCAGGATATCGAGCGATTCGGTCCTATCTCCCAGCAAGCCTCCGAACGGACCGTTGGAAGATGCGGTATCCCCTTTCAATGCGGTACAACCGCATAACAAAACAGCCACCATAATAACCGTCACTAAGAGCCAAATCCGTTTGGTTCTGCCGGTTTTACGGTGGTCCTTGCCCTTCTCGGGCCTCCTGTATGTAAGTTGTGGCGGCAAAAGCGGCGCCAGCGGTTGTGTTTTCCTCATGTAGTGCGACATTCCGTTCTTTGCCCTTTGGCTACGGAGCGTACCCTTGGGGCGCTTTATTTGGGCAAGCTGCCATCTTTTTTATAGATCTTTGCAAGCACCTCTTTGAAAGACTGCATACCAACGTCGGTCTGTGGTTCCTGAACGATGGGCTGGAGTTCGCCGTCTTCAATCGTGCCAAGGTGGTTTACGGCCTGCGACGTTACCCCTACGACGATATACTTTGTTCCCACCTGCAGCAGCAGTATCTGTTTGTCTTTTGCAAGGACCACGCGGTCCTTCACCAGCATGTATTTGCCCTTCATAAGATTGCCGCCCTTCACAGACAAATACCTTGTTGTAAAGTAAGCGGCAAAAATCACAAGGAGCAAAACAAATATGAGCAGAAGCGTGGACCCTGTTGAATCCTCCAGCATTTCTTACACCTGCATGCGCATGACTTCGTTATACGCGTCGATCACCTTGTTGCGGATCTGAATGGCGAGGTTTAAGGAAAGTTCCGCCTTCTGCGCCTGTATGGTCGCAGTGTGGATATCCGTGATATCACCTGAAAGCAGGCGCAGTGTGTCCGCCTGCGAGGCGGTATCGGTCGCCTGCGCTTCCTGCATGGCGTTGCTCAGGATATCCGTAAAGGGTACCTCCGGCTTCGCTACGGAAGAAGCCTGCTGCCCCGCCTGGGATACGATATTGGAAATCTGCTGAATTTGCATGATGCCCTCTTTTCTTCAACCTTGATTAACGGCCGATCTCCAGCGCCTTTAGCGCCATGTTCTTTGTCGCGTTGAGCGCCGTGATGTTCGCCTCATACGCGCGCGTCGCCGACATCATGTCCACCATTTCCGTCACTTCGTTGACGTTGGGATAGCGTACATATCCGTTCGCATCCGCATCGGGATGGGTGGGATCGTACTCGCTTTTAAAATCCGACATATCGGTTGCGATAGAAGATACGACTACGCCGCGGCCGGCAACCTGGTCTCGCTGCGCTTCCTGCGCTTTATTCAAAAACGAGGAAAATCCGGTTGTACCCGGGCGCTCGGTAAACACGGCGACCCTGCGGCGGTACGGTTCCCCGTTTTCGGTCCGGGTCGTGTTCGCGTTTGCGATGTTCTGGCTGATGACATCCATCCTGAGCCTCTGGGCCGTGAGCGCGGAACCGCTGATATCAAGTGAGCTTAAAAATGCCATACCGCTACTTCCCCTCCCTGATCGCCATGCCAAGTCGTGTAAATTCACTGTTCATCTGTTCGGTCAACGAGTAATAGTAGATGGTGTTGCGCGCTAAAGCGACGTTTTCCGCCTCGACGTCCACATTGTTGCCGTCCATACGCATGGTAAGATGATCGTTTTGAGAGACGACGGGCGAAATATCGTTCATGTTTTGAGTCTCTTCCGAGCCATCAAAATCGAAGTGGCTTCCCCGCGTGCGAACATTGGAAAAATCTTGGTCAAGTCCGTTTGCGGTACTCACAATATCTTCGTTTTGTGAAAATACGATATGCTTGTCCCTCGTACGCTTGTTTTCATACTGGGACGGTATTGGACTGGAGAATGCGTCCTGCTGCGCCACTTCATTGCTCGGAGAGGATTGTGACTCCACCTGATCCTGAAGCGCCTTTTTGAACATGGTTTCAAATGCAACGCTGGAACTTTTGAAGTTGGGTGTTTCCGCATTGGCGATGTTGTTAGAGATGACCTCGTTGCGGAGCCAGGCAGCGTCCATACCCTTTTGCAGGAGGTCAATGCTGTGAAACATCTTTTGTATCATGGCCTTAACCCACTCCTTCCTGAGAACGATACGCTTCATAGTTGGATAGTACCGTGGAAACATAGTTGCGTACGCGCTCGCTGATCTTTGCGTATTCAGATGCATCGTCCGGATCTACAATATTCAGCCCGGAAATGCGGCTTGGTCCCGTATTATATGCCGCCAGAGCCAGACGCAAATCCCCGAACCGGTCGATCAGGCTTTTCAAGTACTTGCTTCCGCCGGTGATGTTCTGTGCAGGGTCAAAGGAATTTGTTACCCCCAATGACGATGCGGTAGCAGGCATCAGCTGCATGAGCCCCTGTGCGCCTGCAGACGATACCGCATTGGCGCGATAGCTTGATTCCGCCTGTATGACAGCTTTTATAAGGGATTCATCCAGGCCGTTTTCCTGGGCCGCACCTTTGATCAGCCCCTCGTATGAGGAAGCGTTCTGCACAGCCACAGGCTGAGTTTGGACCTGTGCAGCGTTTTGTGCGGCGTTTTGTGCGGCGATCGTGCCCGAAAGGAGGCTTGAAAATTGGGGTGCAGTGAAGCCCGCCCTTGCCGCACTTGCATTCAGAACGGATTGCACCTGCTCTAACTTGGCTAAATATATATTCTTAACCGTTACCATCCAGCAAACCCTTCTTATACAAAATAAGTATAGCATAACAAATTGAGCGCATTCAACAATTTGTTCATATTTTTACGCTTTACCGCGTAAAAGTCACGAATAATGTCGAATATTTTCAAGAAAACCCATATGTATGTACTGGATCCATCCTTTGATATGTGGCCAATAAATTGGGCGTTATTTCCCTCCCGTCATCTCGTCATGCCAGCGGCACATGCGGGAAGATATCTCTGAAAGCGGCAGCTCCACCTGCACCGCACCAACGTTGTTTGCAACCATCGGCATTCCGTAAACCACGCAGGTCTCCTTACTTTGGCCGATGGTAAATGCACCCTTTTTACGCATGCTTAAGAGCCCTTTTGCACCGTCGCTGCCCATCCCGGTGAGAATTATGCCAAGGGCGTTATGCCCCGCGGCTTTGGCTACCGACTCAAAGAGCACATCCACAGAAGGACAATGCCCGCTGACCTTTTCACCCTTATAGCACTTCACGCGGTATCCCGTTGCGGACCGCATCACTTCCATTTGGAACTCGCCCGGGGCAATCAGCACCCGGCCCGGCAATACAATATCCCCGTCCTCAGCCTCCTTTACTTCCAACGCGCAGGAGTTGTTCAGCCTTTCCGCGTACATTCTGGTAAATACAGGCGGCATATGCTGCACAACGACAATGCCGGCCGAGAAACTCTTGAGGCTGTTGAGTATGGTCGCCGTGGCTTCCGTACCTCCAGTGGAGGCGCCGATCGCCACCAGAAGGCTTTCATTTACGGCAGTTCCGCTTGACCTTCGGACAATCTCTTCCATGTTCTTTTTTCGCTTGAACTGGCCTACTCTGGATATGGAGGCGATTTTGATTTTGATCACCAGCTCGGAAATAAACGCGTTGCAATCCCCTTCCTCCATGGTGATTGGCTTTGATACAAAGTCCACCGCACCCGCCTGCATGGCGTCGAGTACCACGTTGGGCGTGGAGCTCACCACCAGCACCGGAAGCGGATACTGCGGCATCAGTTTCTTTAAAAACTCCAGGCCATTCATCTTGGGCATATCCACGTCCAGCGTCATGACGTCGGGTTTCAACTCCAGTATCTTATCCCTGGCCTCGTAGGGGTCGGACGCTTCGCCCACCACCTCAATACCCGCATCCTTGGAGATGTTGCTGATGATAAATTGACGCATAAAAAGAGAATCATCCACGATCAAAACACGCGTTTTCTTCAGTGCCATAAACCTTAACCCTTTTTGTAGACGGAGGGCATCACATAATTCAGACC
>JAEZIE010000159.1 GCA_023416175.1 Bacillota bacterium | reverse complement strand
GCATAGCTGGCCGAAACGTACGTATTGTGGACATAACGATACTGCGTTCCGTACACCTCCAGCACGCCGGCAAGCGCGCAGATGACGCCGCTGAGCGTGAGCATTCCGTACATGACCTTTTTGCTGTTGATGCCCCCGTAATTACAGAAATTGATATTAAACCCGCTCATTTTGGATTCGTATCCGAAACTGGTTCGGCTCATGATGAACCAGATCAGCACGACGAGCAGCACCGCCAATATGAACCCCCAATGCAGATTGTATTCTGAAAAGAGCTTTGGAAGCCGCAAGCTTTTATCAAGCATCAATGTTTGGGTCATTTTGGCGTCCCCGGTGGTGTCTAAAAATACGTTGGCGGTAAAATGCATTGTGATGTACTGGGCGGCATAGTTGAACATCAGAGTGGAAATCGCCAGTGACATCTTAAATTTATCAAGCAGCCAAGCCGAAAGTACGGAGTACAGTCCGCCTGCCGCCAGAGCGCCCACAACCGAGCCCACTACTCTTATCCAGGCCGGCCCCGGGAGGTAGAGCGCAAGTATGGCAGAAAAAAAACCGCCGACAATCATCTGCCCTTCGCCGCCGATGCCCATATAATTCGAACTCCATGCAACTGCGGCGCCTAGGCCGCAGATAATAATGGGCGTCGCGCGCGTAAGCGTGGTGAGTAGGTAGTAAGCGCTTCCAAACGCGCCTTTGCCCATAGCGGCATATACCGTGAGCGGATTTTCCCCCGTTATCAAAATCGCTATGGCGCCTACTAATAGCGCGAAGAGTATGGCAATTACCGGCTGCACAAGGGGCGCTATCATCCTTTTTAGCTTATTCAGATACATGCCGCTTCCCCCTTGCCATCAGAAGTCCGAGTTCCTCTTCCCTGACGTTGCCGCGCATAAACTCCCCGTGGATTTTGCCGCGATACATGACATAAATGCGGTCGGACAATTTAATTACCTCGGAAAGCTCACTGGAAATGAGCAATACTGCAGCGCCGTCCGTACGGTTTTTGATCAGCTGTTCATGTATGAATTCCATTGCGCCAATGTCTACGCCGCGCGTAGGTTCGCATGCAATCAGCAGTGGCGTCCTCTGCATAATTTCTCTTGCGGCGATCAGCTTTTGCGCGTTTCCTCCCGACAGCGAGCTTGTCTTTGCATGTGTGCTGTCTGTCTTTACGGAGAATCTGGTGACAATATCCTGTGCGAAATGCAAAATGTTTCGTATTTTTAGTACTCCAGCGCGGGAATAATGAGGCTTTCTATAATGCGCCATGATGGAGGTTTCCGATATGGTGGCCTGCGGCGCAGAGCCCCACATATACCGATCCTCCGGTATCATGGCCACGCCGGATTCGCGCACTTCCCTGACGCTGTGGTTTATAATTGCCTTACCTTTTAATAGCACACTGCCACTCTGGGCCTTTTGCAGCCCGAGGATACACTTGGCAAGTTCGGATTGCCCGTTGCCGGATACACCTGCGATCCCCACGATCTCTCCCGCCCGTACGTGCAGCGAAAGTTGATCAATACAGGGCAAAGCCCCTTCTCCTTTGATCACTAGATTCTCGACACGCAGCACATCCTCGCCAGGTTCAACCGGGAGGATGTCAGTTTCTATAAGCTGGCGGCCTACCATCATAAAGCTGAGCTCCTCTATGGTGGTATCCTCAATATTAATATCCGCAATCAGGGTGCCCCCGCGCATGACCATGGCCCGGTCCGCCACCTCCATCACCTCGTTGAGTTTGTGTGTGATGATGATAACGCTTTTACCGGCAGCGGCAAGCTTTTTCATGGTTTTTAAGAGCTCGTGAACCTCTTGGGGAGTTAATACAGCGGTGGGCTCGTCAAATATGATGATATCCGCATTCTGGTAGAGGACCTTGACAATTTCTACGCGTTGCCGAAGGCCGACCGGCATGCCCATGATCTTTGCCTGCGGATCCAGCGGAAGTTCGAACGCTTTCGATAATTCCAATACCGTGCTGTTCGCTTTTTTCAGGTCAAAATACAAGCCCTTTTCCGGTTCATTGCCATATACGACGTTTTCTGCGACAGTAAACGGCTCAAAGAGCATAAAATGCTGCTGTACCATGCCGATTCGGTTTGCGATGGCATGCGAAGGGTTTTTCAAATGCAGTTGTTTGCCATGGAGAAATATGCTTCCGCTATTGGCCTGCTCCATGCCGTAGAGCACCTTCATCAGCGTGGTCTTTCCCGCTCCATTTTCACCTATGACGGCAAGGATCTCTCCTTTATAAAGCCGAAGGTCAACGTTGTCGTTTGCGACGATTTCTCCATAACGTTTTACGATGTGCTCCATACGGAGGATCGGCTCCGCTCCTTTATTATGCATGTATAACAATTCTCCCTAGCTTGCTGGTTGAACTGGAGCAATAAGGCGAAAGGCGATTAAAGGCATTGTATGATGAAATTGTTGCTCCCCATGTTATGGGGAGCAACAACTTTAGGGGATTAGAAGGAATAGCTTTCTTCGAGGGGAACTTCAAGTACCAGTTCGCCGGATTTGATCTTATCTGCGGCGGCACGGGCTTTGGCGACGATATCATCGGTCAGCACTTTTGTATTGCGGGGGTTGACGCCATCGTCGGTAATGTAGGTAGCGCCGACCACACCTTCCTTCAAGCCAAACGACGCGATGCCGGGCTGAATACCGGTGGAGAAGAATTCATCGAGAATCATGTTGGTGACAACGCCCGTATACTTCACCTGGGTGGTAAGGATGTTCGGATTGTCGGGCGTGGTTCTGTCGGCATCCTGGCCAGAAGTATAAAAGCCCTTCTCCAAAGCCGCTTCAAAGGTACCGAAGTCTGCAACGGCGGAAGCTGCATTGATAAATACGCACCCCTGCGCAGCCTGCTGCAGCGCCAGCTCCTTGGCGACAGGCGCATCGGTATAGGACTTGGTGTAGTTGAATATGAAATCGGACATCTTGACATTGGGATTGATGGAGCGTACGCCCTCCATGTAGCCATAGCGCCACTCGAAGCTGCCCTGGCCGGGGTTGGCGTGCACAGCGCCGAAGGGGCCGTTGGGTTTGCCGGCGTCAGCACTCACAGAGGCGGCGATAATGCCGATGAGATAAGCTGCTTCCTGGGGCTTGAATATGTAGGATTTTACCTTCGGGTTATCGCAGACGGTGTCAATAATGGCATATTGCGCCTTGTCGGGGAACTGAGTTGCGACCTCGTTAAGGGGATCGGCGCCCTGCCAGCCTACTGCAAGGATGAGGCTGTATCCTTCTTCCACAGAAGCACGGATATTTTCGGACCAAGCAGTATCGTCGGCGCATTCGATGACGCTATAATCCATGGGATATTTGCCGGAATTCTTTATCTCTTCACACTTTTCAACTACCTGCGTAAGGAACGGATTCACGCCAACCGGGTCGCAGATGACGGCAACTTTCTTGATTTCCTGCGGAGCGGCCGAGGTCTCTCCCTGGGGAGCTTCGTTCGATGCGGGCGCCGGGGTTGCGGCCGCGGGAGTTGCATTTGCGCCGCACCCCGCCATCAGCGAGGATACAAGCATCAACAAACCAAGGAACAGGGCAACTTTTCTCTTCATCTTTTTTCTCCTTTTTATTTTTGTAGGCCATTGTATCTGCAACGCGGTGCGATACGCAAAAATAAAGCATGAGGAAAATGAGCTCACAGCCTTGAGCTTGTTGGTTTTTGTTTTCTTTTCTTTTTTTTCTTGTTTTTCTTATAGTATCATATCATATCAAGATGTCAATGCCATTTTTAAGACGTTTATATTCGATTCTCGACATATATAAATAAAGATGATATACTAAAAACAAAGTAAACCAAAATAATGCAACATTTTGGAGGCCAGTATGCTGGCAATTGATCGGCTATCCGCTATCCGTGAATTACTCACTACAAACGACAGCGTATCTGTCGCAGAATTAAGCAAGATTTTTTCCGTAACGGAAGAAACCATCCGCCGGGACCTTGAAAAAATAGTCAAGGACGATCGTTCAGTGGTGCGGGTTCACGGAGGTGCGTACAAGATTAAAACATTTGACCTCGAAGCGCCGTATGAACTGCGAGAGATCATGCTCGTTGAGGAAAAAGCGCGCATTGCGCAAAAAAGCTTTACCATGTTGGAGGAGAGCGATACCATCATGCTCGACTCGAGCACGACCGCCTTGCATCTTGCGAAAGTCATCAAGCAATCCACGCTCAAACTCTCCATCATCACCAATTCCCTTCAAATCGCGATGGAGCTTTCCGATTGTGGCCATACTAACCTGATTATGGCGGGTGGTTCCTACCGCCCCTCCTCCCGTTCGTTTGTTGGATATTCCGTAACCGGTATGCTTGAGGAACTCCATGCCGACAAAGCCTTCGTAAGCTGCTCAGGCCTGCACGAACGTTTTGGACTGACGGACAACAGCGAAAGCGAGGCACGGGTGCGGCGCATGATGCTCGCTCATTCGGATTATCGGTACTTGCTGGTGGATTCAGATAAATTCGGCCGGTGCAAAAGCCACCGTATTGCAGATCTGGAGGGGATTCAGGCGCTCTTTACTAACCGTGAGCCTGACGATGGGCTGAAAGATCTACTTTCGAAAAGCCACATCGATGTCATTGTCTGCTGATTTGCTACGCCGGGCTGGTTGTTGATGACCAGTTGGAAAACCTGTATTGTTGGTTTTATCCACTTGCCTAAGGACAGCAAGAAGTGCAAATTAAGCAGCTATCGCATTGCGATAGCTGCTTTTTTATCTGTAGTAGTAAGAGTATAAGGCAAAATCGACAATTCGAGAGATGCATATCCTGCCGCCTTCGCAGGTATTGCACTTATGTACATGGCAGGTCATCCCTTCAAGTCCTTTCCATTTCGCACTGAAACTCCTGTCGATGCGTGCATGATAGACCTTTGACCGTGCTGCGCTTATATGAACCTGTAAACGAGTCGCACTTATCATGAGCCTCTCCTATAATAACTCCTCTCAATGATATAGATACCCGTTATACTCATGTGTTTTCGCCATCTCGCAATACTTGCCCTTCGTTGTTCATATGCTATGGGTTGCCTGCCGAAAAGTAGCTTGCTGAGATGTACGCTGTCTTGCCGTTAAAATCTATTTTGTACCACGCGCCGGATTTTCCGATTAGCGTGTATGTCGTGCCCTTGAGCGCGGAACCCATTACTGAATAATTCGTTCCAGGCCCGCTGCGCACATTTACGCTATAATTGCAGTTAATTATCGTACCCTGTCCGAATTCCGGCGTGGGTTGCACAACCGGCGTGGAGGATACCGAGAAGTAATCTGCTGAAATATACCCCACGTTACCGCCGAACTCTATCTTATACCACGAGCCGGATTGCCCTGCGACCGTATATGTCGCACCCTTCTGCGCGGAGCCAATCACCGAATAATTCGTTCCCGGTCCATTGCGCACATTCACGCTGTTATTACAGTTTACGATCGTACCTCGTCCGGATTCCGGCGCGGGCAAAACCGGTTGGGGAACCTGCACCTTGGGGGGTATCGAGAAGTAAGCCGCTGATATATACCCCACCTTACCATCGAAATTGATTTTGTACCATGATCCGGATTGCCCTGCCAGCAGATACATGGTGCCCTTAGGGGCGAAACCAACTACCGGATAGTTCGTGCCCGGCCCGCTGCGAACATTGATGCCGCTCGTGCAGTTTACAACAGTTCCCCTGGGGGTGGGCGTCGTCTGGCGGTTGACTGTCCATACTGCAAACAGTGTTACCGTCGCACCCTCCTCTGTCGCCAGGTTGCTCACAAGTTGCATGTCCTCATAAACGCGCGCGCCGTCCGCCCTGGCCGACCAGCCCGAAAAGGTATAACCTGCCCGCGTAAAGCCGTTGGGTGTCAGCATTTTTTTAACATCGTAGGTGTGGTTGCTTGACACGGTGCTTCCCAAACCCCCGCTTGCGTCGTAGTTGACCGTGTAGGTGTGGGGCGTCCATTTGGCATACAGCACCACCGTCGCTCCGACCTCCGCCGTGAGGTTTGAGACGCTTTGGCCATCGGAATAGGCGGTTGCCCCGCCCGCGCTGTTCGCCCAACCCGCGAAGGTGTAGCCTACCCGCGTAAAGCCATTGGCCGTGAGCACATTCGCCGCGTCATAGGTATGGCTGCTGGAAACGGTGCTACCCGAGCCGCCGTTGGCATCGTATCTAACCGCGTAGGTATTGGCCGTCCACACCGCAAACAGCGTCACCGTCCCGCCGTCTGTCGATGTGAGGTTCGTTACGTTCTCGCCGTCTGCATAGGCAGCTGCGCTTCCCGCGCTGGCTGCCCAACCCACGAAGGTATAGCCTGTCCGCGTAAAACCACTGGCTGTGAGCGCTTTTGCCGCGTCATAGGTATGGCTGCTGGAAGCGGTGGTTCCAGCCCCGCCGTTGGCATTATATTCTATTGTATACGTGTTGACCGTCCACACGGCATACAGCGTCACCGTGCCGCCCGCCTCCGCCGTGAGGTTTGAAACGCTCTGCCCATTGCTATAGACAACCGCGCCGTCCGTGGTGGTTGCCCACCCTGCGAAAGTGTAGCCTGTCCACCTAAACCGATTGGCCGCGAGCGCTTTCGCCGCGTCATAGGTATGACTGCTGGGATAGGTACTGCCCGAACCGCCGTTGGCGTCATAGCTGACCGTGTAGGTGTTGGGCGTCC
>JAEZIE010000154.1 GCA_023416175.1 Bacillota bacterium | reverse complement strand
GTATGCTTCTGTTCAACTTCCACACGTTATCGCCATAGTTGCTGACCAGTGTGATGCAAAGCGATGATATAGGATCGTAAGAGGAGAGAAAGCTGACGCCGGGATCGCACCCCTGGATGTATGGAATATATATATCCCCGCGTTCGCGCAGCCAGACCCCGTAACCGTACTTGCTGCTGTCATCTATGCTGTGCGGCTGGATCATGCGTCCTACGGTCTCCGGCTGCAACAGCGTCCCGTCAAAGAGCGCGTGCCAAAAGCGCTCCACATCTTCTAGCGTTGTAAAAGCGCCTCCTGCGCCGGTGCCTTTCGCATCTACGCTGTAGATGTTGGTACAAAATTCGTTCTTCGTTTGGTCAAAGAGATAGGCGTTGGCGCAGTTTTTCGGAAGCCGGTCCAGCTCATAATATCCCGTATCCCGCATATTCGCAGGGTATAGCACCGCGTTCATAAGAAATGCATCGAACGGCATGTTTGTAAGCGCTTCAATCACCAAACCCAGCAAGACGTAGCCCGCGTTGTTGTATTGGAACCGTTCTCCGGGGGCATACAGCATGGGCTTATCCAAGAAGAGCGGCAGCAGGTCCTTGGAAGAGCGGATTTTATAATTGGGGAATTCCGAGAAAAGCTCGCTGTAATCGTCCATGACGGATTCGTCAAAATAATCCGGTATGCCGGAGGTATGTTTTAGCAGCTGTTCGATTGTAACCGTGGGGGTAATTGCGTGTAGATCAAAGGGGAGAATATCATTAAGCGTATCACTAAGCCGCAGCCTGCCCTGCTCTACCAGCATTAATATGGCGGCCGCCACAAACACCTTTCCTGCGGATGCGGTGGGAAATCTGGTTTGAAGCGTATTAGACCGCTCGTTCGCAAGATCGGCAAAGCCAGACGTATGCGCAAAGAGCCGCGTTCCGTTCTGCGTAATCAGGATGCATCCGCGAAATGTCGGGTCGATCAGCCCGTCATACTTGCTGGTCATCACTGCTCTTTTCGCCGGCCAAACCGCTCATCAAAGAGCTGCTGCGCCGCGGCTTTCACGTCGGCAACATATCCCCTGTATGCGTCAAGCAGCGCGTCGCCTTCTTCGGTCAGCACCGCGCCGCCCCCATGCGGCCCGCCGGTGGTGCTGACTAAAAGCTTGAATCCGAGCGCATCCTCGCTTTCCTTTACGATCTTCCAGGCCTTGGAGTAGGCCATGTTCATGGAGAGGGCCGCTGATCGCAGCGAGCGCATTTCGCGTACGCGCGAAAGAAGCTCCGCTATGCCGGGGCCAAAGCATTTTTCGTCGGTATAAAGCTTTACCGAAAGTACGGGACGCATCGGTTTCTTGTTACTCATATCCGCATTGTCATACGAATCCGCATTCAATTTATTCCTTTAGGCGGATTAGTAGATACATTTTCCTTATCCGTGGACAAATGTTTGTCCACGCTTTAAATTCGAGAATAGTATAAACCACCCGCCCTTATATTGACAAGCGGGATTTGACGATGTTATTCTGAAACAAGAATAACGCTAGGAGAGAAAGCATGCGGTTTGCGCAGGCGTTGGGCATTACGCGCGGGGTGACGGCCATCATCGGCGGCGGGGGAAAGACCACGCTCATGACGCGCCTTGCGGCGGAGCTTTTGGGAAGCGGAAGCGTCATACTCTGTGCCACCGCAAAAATGTACCCGCCGAGTGGCGTAAAGACGCTGCTTTCTCCTTCAGAAGAGGAAATTGCCCGTACGATGCAGGTACAAAGCCTGCTGTGCGTAGGGGAGAAAACGCCCGAAGGCAAGCTGACCCTGCCGCTGAGCGACATCCCCATGCTTGCCCGCCAGGCGGATTTTATATTGTGCGAGGCGGACGGGTCAAAGGGCTTGCCGTTAAAGGCCCATGCCGTCAACGAACCGGTTGTCCCAAAGGAAGCGAATAAGACCATACTAGTCATAGGGATAGACGGCATCGGTCAGGCAGTCGTTACGGCGGCGCACCGGCCGGAGCTTTATGCAAAGCTTATTGACGTCGGGCTGTACCATTCCGTTACCCCGCTCGATGCGGCGAACGTAGCGCGGCTTGAGGCACTGCACGATATCGTCTACATCAATAAGGTCGAAACGCCTTTGCAGTGGGAGCAGGCCAGGGAACTGTCCAGGCACTTAAACAGCCCGGCAGTGGCGGGCGCGCTGCACTCGGAAGGAGAACCATGCTTGTTGTCATAAAAGGAGCGGGAGATATCGCCACGGGCATTGCGCTAAGGTTATGGCGCGCAAGATTACAGGTCGTGATGACGGAAATTGCTCGTCCCACCGCCATCCGAAGAACGGTCTGTTTTTCGTGCGCCGTGACGGAAGGGCAGGCTAGGGTGGAGGACGTCGTTGCGGAGCTTGCGCAAAACAGCCAGGATGCCATGCGTATCCTGCAAAGCGGCCGCATTCCCGTATTGGTTGACCCGGAGGGTGCCTGCGTCCGTGAGCTGAAGCCGGACGTCGTGGTGGCTGCCATATTGGCCAAGCGCAACCTTGGCACCGCGCTTGCGGATGCACCCGTTGTCATCGGCGTCGGCCCAGGCTTTACGGCGGGGGTGGATTGTCACGCTGTCATAGAAACGCAGCGCGGTCATACGTTGGGCCGCGTCATACTGGAAGGCGAAGCACAGCCCAATACCGGCATACCAGGCAACATCGGCGGCTATATGCGCGAACGCATACTGAGAGCCCCGGCGGACGGCATATTCAAACAGGTACTCGAGATCGGCGCAACGGTGCAGGCGGGGGACGTCGCAGGTTATGTGGGCGGGATTCCGGTGAAAACAGAAATCGCGGGG
>JAEZIE010000114.1 GCA_023416175.1 Bacillota bacterium | reverse complement strand
CACCCCTACGGAAGCGGTCGCCTGTATTGTATTTACTCAGCCTTCAAACGGGAAGGTATATGGCAGCTTCAGCTTGTCGCGCACAGCTATAATTTCTTTCTGCACGGCCTCGCCCAGCGGCACGCCCTTGTCCTTGCGCTCCTGCCATACGAGATATTCTTTTTCTCCCGCGGTGAAGATACGCTCTTCTCCCGGCGCTTTTTCGGATGCGCGCAGCGCGCGCAAGATGTCCCCCGCCGTCTTTTTGAACGCATCCAGGCCCATAAACGCCTCGGTGTCTATGGCAATGAAGAAGTGCCCGAGCGCATAGGGTACCTTTTCGCCATGCTCGCCAATGCCCATGAGCATTTTCAAATAACTGCCCTGCTGAAGTGCTGCGGATAAAATCTCCACCACAGTGGCGTAGCCATACCCTTTGTATCCGCCCAGTTCCTCGCCGATGCCGCCTAAGGGGGCAAGCGCGGCTTTGCCGCCGGTCAGATCCTTCAATATCTGCGCGCTGTCCGTCATAGGCGCGCCGTCGTGCCCGATCACCTGGCCTGCAGGCGTAGGCTTGCCCACGCGGGCATAGTATTCGATTTTTCCGCGCTGGGTAATGGAGGTGGCACAGTCCAGCACAAACGGGAATTCCTCGTCCGTGGGCAGCCCAATGGTCAGCGGGTTCGTGCCCAGCATGTTCTCCACGCCGAACGTGGGGGCGATGGAGGGGCGCGCGTTGGTGCCCGTGATGCCGATCATGCCCGCGTCCGTTGCCATCGTGGCGTAATAGCCCGCAATGCCATAATGGGTGGAGTTGCGCACGGCCACCATGCCCATGCCGTACTTCTTGGCCTTGTCGATTGCCATCTGCATGGATTTTACGCCGATGACCTGGCCCATGCCGTGGTGGCCATCCACGACGGCGGTAGTGGGCGTTTCCCGCAGGACCTCAAAATTGGTGACCGGGTTTTGAATGCCATCGACGATGCGGTCAATATAGATGGGCTTAAACCGGTTGCAGCCATGGCTTTCGATGCCGCGGCGATCGCTTTCGAGCAGCACATCCACCACGATCTTCGCATCCGCTTCGGGTACGCCGTAACCTTTGAACGCATCGACCAGGAAAGCTTCCATAAGCGGCCAAGACACATAGGGTCTATTATCCATATGAACCTCCTATTTGATTGCGTTTTTGCGTGGAGAAGCAATGTATTAATTAGCCGATCGCGCGGGAAAGCGCCGCAATGGCGGTATCGATATCCGCCCGGGATACGTCGTTGGAGGTGACAAAGCGGAAGTTGCCCTCCCACTCGCCATTGATTTTCACACCGTCTTTGAGCATATTCGCCTGAACAGCTTCCAATACGCCGCACTCCCTCTTTACATGAAAGAATACCATATTGATGTCCACCGCGTCGAGGTCCACCGTGACGCCGCGGAGCTTTTGCAATTCCCGCGCCATATATTTGGCGTTCTCATGGTCGATGTGCAGCCGCTTGGTCATATCGGTGAGCGCCAGTATGCCCGCAGCGGCCAATATCCCCGCCTGTCGCATGCCGCCGCCCAGCATTTTACGGTATTTTCTCGCCCGCTCAATACATGCCTTGTCCCCGGCGATGACGGACCCGACCGGCGCACACAGGCCCTTGGACAGGCAGCAGGAGACGGTATCGGTATACTTCGTAATGTCTTTTGCATCTACGCCTAGCGCCACAGCGGCGTTAAACAGGCGCGCGCCGTCCAGATGCACCCTGAGATTATGCTTTTTCGCCACGGCATAGACCTCCGCCATGACGGAAAGCGGCACGACGCGGCCGTTGGAGAGCGCATTCTCCATGCAGACAAGCGCTGTGGGCGGCTCATGGATATCCTCCGTACGGATGGCCCGTTCTATTTTTGCTGCGTCAAATATGCCGTTTTCAAAATGCAGCTGCCGCAATGTCACCGCGGAAAGCACGGCGGCAGCGCCTACCTCATGCACAAAAATATGCGCATCATCGCTGAGAATCACCTCATCCCCGCGCCTGGTCTGCGCCATGACGCAAAGCTGGTTGCCCATTGTCCCGCTGGGTACGAACAAAGCCGCTTCCTTGTTCAGAAGTTCGGCAGCAAGACGTTCCAACTCATTTACGGTGGGATCGTCCCCATATACATCGTCCCCTACGGGGGCGTTGGCCATGGCCTCACGCATGGCCTGGGTGGGCTGGGTTACGGTATCGCTTCGAAGGTCGATGTATTTCATGGCAGTCTTCCTTTTCAGTATGGGATTTTACGCATTCCGCATTGCTGCGGGGCGCGAACGTTGAGGTGAGCATACCGCAATATATGGCATTTGTAAAGCCGCATTGTATTTGTACGTTTTACATGGTAGTATGAATTGGCAAAAGATAAACGAATAGGTGCTCATCAAAAGGATGAGTCAAAATAAAGTGTTTTGGAGGATCCTATGAAGTATCCCACAAAAGCGGAAGCGGCGGCACAAATTGTTTCTTATGGAAAGCGCCTCTATGACCGGGGCTACGCCGCGGCGAACGACGGCAACCTTTCCGTAAAACTCTCGGACAATACCATATTGTGCACGCCAACAGGCGTCTCCAAGGGCTGCCTGACGCCGGAAATGCTGGTGGAAATGGCGCTTGACGGAACTGTACTTTCACAAGGAGCCCTGCCACCTTCTTCCGAAGTAAAAATGCATCTGCGCGTCTATCAGGAAAACCCGGCTGTCATGGCCGTCGTACATGTGCACCCCCCGGTGGCCTCCTCCTTTGCCGCAGCGGGCATTCCGCTCGATACCCCGCTGCTTACGGAAGCGATCGTAGGCCTTGGCCCCGTGCCGTTAGCGCCCTTTGCGCTGCCCAGCACCGAGGAAGTGCCGGATTCGGTCGCTCCCTTTTGTAAAACCCACAAGGCGGTGTTGCTTTCTAACCACGGACCGCTCACTTGGGGCGGTACCTTAGAGGAAGCCTGCTTCCGTATGGAAATATTGGAGCATCTTGCCACCGTCACAATGAATGTATGCTACATCATGAGGGATACGCACAACAAGCTGAGCGAGGAAAACATTGCGCGGCTGAAGAAGCAGTTCCACGTCGAGTAACGCGCAAGTCCTGCATAAAACCAGAAAAAGCGGAGCGGAAGGGAATAACCCCATCCGCTCCGTATATCTTTCCACTACCGGATATATGGCCACATGAACTCAGATGCGCTTCCGGTTTTCGACCATACGGTCTCCTCCCATTTTGCGTAAACCCAATGATCACCCTGCCTGGTAAATCCCAATATAACCCCACCGGCTCTATTGACGCCAACATAATAAACTCTCGCATATGCCGGAGAATAGTCCAGAACCTTCCAGTAGCTTTGTTCCCCAAGCATTGTATTCTCCTTATAGGCATCCTTGAACTCCTGCCCGTGCAGCAGCGTGAGGATTTCGCACCGGGCGCACGAAGCCGCCCAAAACAGGATCGGGCAAAGGAGTATAATCAGAAAAACCCGCTTTAACCAAAGCTTTAACATATGGAAACACCTCACCATTCACCATTATGAATCAAGGCCAAGCAGCTGCCCTAGATAGGCATAGTTCTCCTCTACATAATCGCCAAAAGGAGTTGACTGGGGACTTTTATTTGGCGCTTTGGCGTTTACCCCCAAATTATATAATGTGCCCAATATCGCAGGGTCGTTGCTAATTTGGGGATATACGTCTTCCCATACGTCTTGCCAATACCTCAAATAGGCAGCAACATACATAATATTCATTTGGTTATTTTCAAGCCGCATTTCCCTTGCCATCGTCTCAGTTCCATGTACCGGCCCGATAACGGGGAATTCCCATCCTCCCTCTGTTGCGGATGTCTTTGGAATATATCCCATATCCTCAACGATCTTTGCGGTTGAAACCTTTACTTGTCCCAAACCTATTGAGGTATCAAGAAGGCCATAGAATCCAATCCAGTCTCCGAATACATCTTCATAATTGACATTGTTAACCTGCTCGGCATAAATAACCCCGGCAATTATTCTTGGATCAACCCCATATGCTTCCGCCGCCTCTTTGATATATTGTGCATTATCCCGTATGAGTTCTGCAACATCTTCTTTTGTTTTCGGCTTCGTAGCATATAGATAATTTTCAAGGTTTTGTTGAGGTGTATTACGATTTTTACTGTTTACAGCTTGGTGCTTTTGCTGTGCCCCAGTAGTAGCATGTTGAATACCATAGCCGGTTGGCATCAGCCCCGACACCGGTCCATTCTCGATAGTCGTCAGTAAATCCGCCCCCGTGATTTGAAGGCCGGGCGCATTCGTTTTACCCACGCCGCCGGCCCGCTCATGAATGACATTGGTGATGGCTGCGACTGTATCGGCTCCTTTATTTGCTCCATAGCGATCCTTGGGATATGCCTCGTAGGCGGCATATTGACTGACACTGGAAAAATGCGGTCCGGACAGGCCGGGCATTTTCCCATACTGCCCGCGTCCGGCGTGCTGTGCGGCTTTTAGGCTTGCCTGATAGGCGGCCTGAGGTTCTGGTCCCCATATTCCGTCTACTTTCACTCCCAGCTTCCGCTGCTGCTCCTTTACCTTGATCACCGTATTGAATTCGTCCGGCACCTTTTGCCCCAATATATAGCGTGCCATATCCCTAAACCCCTTTCATTTTAGCCGCAAGCAAAAGACGCAGGAAAATTCCCTGCGCCTTGCTAGCAATATTCGTTATATTAGCAGTATATCATCTTTTTCAACGGTGGCACTCCGAGAATCGTTCTCTATTATTCCTTCTGTAAAAAGTCATGGTTAAAGGCCGCAGGACCATCAGCCCCTTTTATACCCTGTCCCTCATGCTCCCCGCCCTCTCCGTCGATGGCGGCATTGAAGACGGAATACCGGTTCTTGCCCGCTTTTTTGGAGCGGTAGAGCGCAATATCCGCATGCGTGAACAGCTCGTCCACCGTACTGCCATCCTCGGAATAGAGCGCGGCGCCTATGGAGCAGGTAACGTCGTTTTCGACATCCCCGTTGCGGAACGCTTCCAATATACTGCGCGCCTGCGCCTCCAGCTGCGCCCTGTCGCTGACGTTTTTTAAGAATATCATGAACTCGTCCCCGCCAATACGCCCCATAATATCTGTGGAGCGGAACAGCGCTTTTAGTTTTCCCGCAGCCGCGGTAAGTACGGCATCCCCAAAAAGGTGTCCACGCGTATCGTTGATTCTCTTGAAATTGTCCACATCCATCAGAATCAGGCCGTGAATGCCGTCAGTACCTTCCGAGGCCAGATACCGGCTGACCATGAACTTGGTGGTTTCGTTGTTGTAAAGATTGGTCAGCGAATCCTGCTGCGCTTTTTTTAAAAGCCAGGCAGCCTCCCGTTTTTGTGTATCGATATTGGTGATCTTGCCCAAAATGCGCGCCGGTTTTCCGGCCGAATCCGAAAGGACGGCAATAATCATTCTGCACCAAATATAGTTGCCGTCCGCGCGCCTGAGCCTGAGATCCTCCTTCATGG
>JAEZIE010000094.1 GCA_023416175.1 Bacillota bacterium | reverse complement strand
TCGTTAGGTGCTGTCGGTGCGATATTCTCAGTTTTGCTTGACTCGCCAAACGTGCCCACGCTCACGTCCAGCTTCCTCTCGATGGGCATTCCTACGTTGCTTGCACTGCTGGTTGGCCTGTGCGTGGGTACATTCATTGCACTCATTTATCCGATTGCAGCGCATGAAAAAAAGTTTGCGTTTTCTGCCGTAGGCCGCTCATTCAAGCTGGCCCTCAAGCACTTCTGGCGCATATTCGGCATATCGCTGCTCTACATGTTGGTGGCAGCCCTGGTTTCGGGGATTATTTGTTTGTTCGCGTTGCTATTGTGGCAGAATACTAAGGCGATGTTCACTCTCCTCGCGGTGCTAATCGCTTTTGCGGCGGCACTTGTCGCTCCCTATTCCGCCGCGTTCTACACCGCGCTGTATGTGGATATCGCGGCACGTGTGCACGGGCCGGAACTTTCCATGATCGACCCTGACCTTGTGCCCGACCCTGATCCGGACGAACTGCGCGATGGACCGCGCACACTTTAAGCTGGAGGTGTTAGCTATGAATTCCATGACGCCTTATCCGCCTCTCACCCGTGCGCCGCTTCGTATGCGCGGCATATTCGGCATTGCCTGGCAGCTCTACAAGCGTGGCTTCTGGCAAATGTTCCTGCTTTCTCTCTTATTGATGAGCCTTCCTGTGCTGCTCATGACGCTTCCGCAGTTTGCGTTATATACCCGCATGGGCGTTTGGAAAGACATCCAAAATGACTTTTCTCAATTCGGCAGGCTTTCTAGCTTTTCTGCGGATGCAGGGTTAGCCGATGTGGGTGCAGCGTTTGGCATGATGGGACTGCTTTCCCTGGTCTCTCTTGCCGCTACCTTCCTGCTTAAGCCTATGTACCGGGGCGCGCAGTTTTTGGAAATGGAAGAGCGTATGGAAGGGCGCGCCGGTACGTTGGGCCAGCTGTTCCGCTACGCGCTCCCCATTGGGCTCAAGCGCTTCTATACCACGTTCCTCTCTGAGTTTGTGCTGAAAATGGGCATCAGCATGGTACTTTCGATACTGGCGTCCATTATCGCTGTTATCGGCACACTGTCCTCCGTCTTCGCCTTCCTGCCGTTTTTTGAAAGCGGAAACGTTCCTACGTCCTTTTTCATTACGTTGGGCCTCTTTATCCTATTGATATTGGTGATTTCCATATGCCTTAGCGCGTTCCTGATGCTCATCTATCCCGTTGCGGCGCATGAGAAGAAGTTTGCATTTGCTGCCGTAGGCCGTGCGTTCAAGCTGACTGTCAAGCAGTTTTGGCGCATTCTTGGCGCGACGCTGCTCTATTCCCTTGTGGTGGGCGTAATTTCAGGCATTTTGTGTTTGCCCGCGTTACTTTTGTGGCAGAATATTGAGGCGATGTTTGCGCTCTTTGCCGTGCTGGCCAGTCTTGCAGTGGGTCTTACCGCACCCTACTCCGCCGCGTTCCGGACCGCGCTGTATGTCGATATCGCGGCGCGCGTGGACGGGCCGGAAGTTTCCATGATCGATCCGGACTCTGTGCCCGACCCCGATCCGGATGAACTGCGCGACGGGCCGCGCACGCTCTAAGCCGCTCTGGCTCCAGATTACCCGTTTATCTTATATTAGGAGGACGCATATGCCCAAGACATTACCCGCGCGGCAGGAACTTGACGCCGCCCTGACATGGAACCTTACCGCCATGTACGCTTCTGATGAGGCGTGGGAAGCGGAATTTAGAGAAGTACAAAAGGAGATCGCCGCGTTCCCCAAGCTTTCGGGCACATTTACAAGCGCAGATGCGCTCTTAGCCGGGCTCAAGGAAGAAAGCGCCATCTCCCTCAAGCTGGAACGGCTCTATGTGTACGCCCACATGCACCGCGACGAGGACAACTCCCTTGCCAAGTACCAGGGGATGACCGACCGGGCCATGCAGCAGAGCGTAGCGTATGGCGCGGCTTCTTCCTTTATGACGCCGGAGATTCTCGCAATTGACCCCGGCACACTGCAGGCTTGGATCGATTCCCCCACGCTCCAAGAATACCGCCGCGTGCTCAATAACCTTGTCCGGCGCAGGCCGCACACCCTGACCGCCAACGAGGAAAAGCTGATGGCGCTTGCAGGCGAACCGCTTGCGGCGGCCGACTCTGTATTTACCATGCTCAACAACGCGGATATCCGTTTTGGCAACATCACGGATGACGACGGCGACACCGTGGAACTGACCCAGGGCAACTACCGCAGCTTTTTAGAAAGCAAGAACCGGGACGTGCGAAAGAACGCCTACAAGGCCCTTTATGCTTCCTACCTGAGCTTAAAGAACACGCTTGCAGCCTCCTATGCAGCAAGCGTGAAGTCCAACGTGTTCTTTGCAAGAGCCCGCAACTATGAGAGCGCTATCGGTGCGGCGCTGTTTTCCACCAATGTCCCGCTTTCCGTATACGACGGCCTGATCGAAGCAGTTAAGAACCGCCTGCCTTCCATAGAAAAATACCTTGAGCTGCGCCGCAGGGCATTGGGGCTCGACCAACTCCATATGTACGACCTTTACGTCCCCATCGTACCCGCAACGCCCAAGAAGCTTCCCTATGAGGAAGCGAAGGCGCTTGTAAAGGAAGCTTTGAAGCCCCTGGGCGAGGACTATGCGAATATGCTCGACGTGGCCTACAGCGAACGATGGATCGACGTCCCGCAAAACCGAGGCAAGACCACCGGCGCATACTCCTGGGGCGCGTATGGCACGCACCCGTATGTGCTGTTAAACTATCAGGAGGAAGAGGATTACGCCTTTACGCTCGCGCATGAGCTGGGCCATGCGCTGCATTCCTATTATTCGGATACGACCCTCCCCTACCAGGACGCGCAGTATAAGATCATGGCGGCGGAAGTCGCCTCCACCGTCAACGAGGTGCTGCTTACCCGTCATCTGCTGAAGACGGAGCCGGATCCCGCGCGAAGGGCGTATCTCATCAACCACTATCTGGAGCAGTTCCGCACCACCGTCTACCGCCAGACTATGTTTGCCGCCTTTGAGCAGAAGACGCACTATATGTGCGAGGCTGGCGAGCCCCTGACCATCGATGCGCTGTGTGAGGAATACGGCAAGCTCAACGAGATGTTCTACCCCGGCGTGGTGGTGGACGACGAGATCCGCATTGAATGGGCGCGCATTCCGCACTTCTACAACGCCTTCTATGTGTTCCAGTACGCCACCGGCTTCTGCGCCGCGGTCGCCCTGGCGCACGGCATACTCGAAGGGCACGGCTTAGACAACTACCTCGCCTTCCTCAAAAGCGGCGGCAGCGATTTCCCCATCGCACTGCTGCAGAACGCGGGCGTGGATTTGACCAAGCCTGAAAGCATCCTGACCTCGCTCGACGCATTCGACAGCGCGGTGGATGAGCTGGCGGAATTGTTGAAGTAGAAAGATTATTTTGGGGCTCTGCCCCAGACCCCGCCAAGGGTCGTAACGACCCTTGGAACCCACATGAGCTTTGTATGCAGACCCCGCTTGGTATATTGCAGGCGGGGTTTCTTCTATTCTGGCCGTTCATCAAAGCTTTACACCCTTCGACCTCCTTCAAAGCCCCTATTCTCTTGCATGCTTGCCTGCCTGCTGATAAAATGATACCTTAAGGGGGGATCAGGAAAGGAGCGGCATGCACAAGGAAGCGGAAGATACTTTTTTTAGCTATGAATGGCCCCTGCAGAATGTGCGGGCGCATTTCACGGTGGATACGTGTTATGAAGAGCCCATGGCAGGGTACGAGACCCTGATTTATTGCGCGCTCTCCCCGCGGGAAAGCGGGGCGGACGCCTTTACGCCGCGTGAGCTGCGCCATTGTAATAAAATAGAGCGCAAACTGCTTCGCGCGCTCTCTGACGCCGTCTATGCGGGCGTGATCCATATGGACGCGCTCAGTCAATATTATTTTTATGTTCGGGACCCGGAAGAAGCGATGGAGACCATCGGTCGCATTGCGGATAAAGAAAAGCTTTTATTTGTTTCCCCCGGCTCCTCGCATGAGCCGGATTGGCTGACCTACCACGCGCTGCTGCTGCCCGACGCCGCCAAATACCAGACGGTATTGAACGCCGAGTTGATCGAACGGCTTAAAAAGACCGGGGATGGCCTTGTGTCTGTACGACGGCTGACGTTTTTCATGTGCTTCCCCAGCGAGCAGACGCGGCTTCTATTCCAGGAGCAGGCGAAGGCCGCGGGCTTCGCGATAGGCGAGCCGCAGTTTAAGTCCGAGCTTACATTGTCCCACATCCTCACCATCCATGCGCTCAGCGCGCTGAACCAAGCGGATGTGGACGATCTGACCACCCGCGCCATCCGCGCGGCGGAGCCCTTTGGCGGCGAACTGCTTCGTTGGAGTTGCCCTGTAATGCCCAGGCGCAATCCGCTTGCATAATTGCATGAAACCGTGCATAAATGGAAGGATATGGGGTTTCTGCCATTCAAAACCGTAATAGCTACGTCGTTATGCATAACCCGCGCTTTTACGACAAAATATCCATTTGTTCGGTAAAATCTATGTAAAATCGAACACAAGTACAGGCACATGCAGGGAATGATAATGTTTTTGCACACCGTTCCCAAAATGTTTTGCACAGGACTTATCCACATTATGCACAGAGTTATCCACCGATGCCCGAAAACGGGGACTTGTCCATGCACACCCCATGTGCATGAAGCGGCAGGGCATGTGCATGAATCAAACGGTGTGTTTTTGAAGCGGTATTGCACAAAAAATCCTGCACTTTTGTTGCAAAATGAACAGGCTACCATTTTATACAGGAGGTATTGCATGGGCTATACACAGGAGGAGCTCCTCTCCTTTGTGGAGGAGAACGACGTCAAGTTCGTGCGGCTGGTATTCTGCGATCTTTTTGGCCGCGGGCGCAATATCTCTTTATTGAGTTCGGAGCTCGGACGGGGGCTGAATGACGGCGTTTCCTTTGACGCTTCCCTGGTACCCGGGTTTTTGCACATTGCAGAATCCGACCTGATGCTTCTGCCAGACCCTAACACGCTTGCGCTTTTGCCCTGGCGGCCGCAGCAGGGCCGCGTAGCCCGGCTATTGTGCGATATCCAACACCCGGACGGCACGCCCTTTGCGGGCAGCAGCCGAAACTTATTGCGCGAGGCCGCGCGCAAAGCGCTCAAAATGGGCTATACCTGCCAGATCGGCGTGGAGTGTGAATTCTACCTGTTCCAATTGGATGAAGCCGGTGCCCCCACCCGCAAACCGCACGACAGCGCAGGGTTTTTAGACCTTGCCCCGCGGGACCGTGGTGAAAACGTGCGGCGCGAAATCTGCCTGACGCTTGAAAGCATGGGCATCCATGTGGAAAGCTCGCACCATGAATCTGGCCCCGGCCAGAATGAAATCGTGTTGAAGTACGCGGGGGCTCTCCGCGCGGCGGATAACCTGATGACATTGAAGCAGGTCATCCGTACCATCGCCAATAAAAACGGGTTGTTCGCGTCCTTCCTGCCCAAGCCCATATCGGGCGTGATCGGCAGCGGGCTGCATGTAAATATGAGCCTTCTTTCGGGTACAACCAATCTGTTTCAGGCAAACGGAACGCACGCGCCCGAGGCGGAAGGGTTCCTGGCAGGCATATTGCGCCGCGCTTTGGATATAACTTCCATATTGAACCCCATGCCCAACTCCTACGAACGCTTGGGCAAAATGGAGGCGCCGGGATCTGTTAGCTGGTCCCACCGGAACCGCTCGCAGTGGATCCGCATCCCTGCGGCACACGGAGAATTCTCCCGCATGGAGCTAAGAGCGCCCGACCCTGCCATGAATCCATATCTCGCGTTTGCGCTGCTCATCCACGCGGGTCTTGAAGGCATGGAGGAACATCTGCCGCTCCCCCCCGCCGCGGATATGGATCCGAATAACACCGCCGTGCGCCTGCCGCAGACGCTGCTGGACGCCGTGCAGATTGCCGAAAAGAGCGATTTCATTGCCCGCGTTCTGCCCGAACAGGTGCGGCAGCACTTGTTCCATGTGCAGCGGGAAGCCGACAAATTTGAGCCTGCCGCTCTCCCTGCGCTCGAAGACCCGCTCTTTGACGTGTAGCGGGAAAAAAGCGATGCACATGACTTGCATGCAAAGGGGGTGGTGGCAACGGATCGGATCCTTTTGATCTCAAGTACCGTAAAGGGCGGCCAGCTCCTGCAGGATATGCTGTGTACCATACCGGGCGAGCTCGTGCTCGTCCAAAGCGGCGCGGAAGCGCGCCGGTGCCTGACAGAAGGCGACTATGCGCTCATCGTCATCAACTCGCCGCTATCCGATGAGTTCGGTCATGATCTTTCGCTGGATTTCGTATCCAATACCGCCGCGGGCGTGGTGCTGCTTGTAAAAGCGGAACTCTTTGAAGAGGTGGCCGAACGCGTCGAGCCGGGCGGGGTCTTATGCCTTGTGAAGCCCATGACGCGCAACACCATGCTGCAGACCGTAAAGATTCCCCTGGCCACTCATGCGCGCCTGAACCAGCTGTTGCTTGAAAAGCGCACTTTGGAACGCCGGCTGGAACAGCAGCGGTTGGTGGACCGCGCCAAATTCGCCCTGATGGAGCATGCCGCCATGACCGAGGCGGAGGCACACCGGTACCTCGTGAAGCAGGCGATGGATTTAAGGACCACCAAGGAGGCAGTCGCCAACCAAGTGCTCTCCATGTACGAGATATAGCGTTGGACATGCCCTTTGGGTGGGGCGGACACCGCTCGCTGCCTGTGGCAGATACGGGGCGCGTAAGCCCAGTGAGCAAGGAAACGCAAGGTAGCGGCTTTGCCGCAACGCAGCACGGCCATTGCGAACTGTGGAGGTTCGGGGCAAAGCCCCCGAAAAAAGGTTTATCGATGGTCCGAGGTATAGTATAATATCTTTCGTTTAAGAAGGAGCCTGTTTGAATGGAAGTAAGACGCCGCCGCAAAGCAAAGAACAAGCGCAAGACCGTATTGCGCCTGTTCTTTCTGTTTGGCATTTTGCTTTTGATACTCGCCGGTGTCGTGGCTGGCATACTGCTTTTGGGTAATTCCATGTCCGCGCAGGCTTCTCTCACACAGCTGCCGTTTTCGCCGCAGGACAACGCCATCTTTACCGGGCAGGGCTTCTTGTACATCAAGGACGGTACGCTCTACTACACGGACCTCAGCAACGAACACAACGACTACCATGCGCCTGTGACGGCGACCGACGTAAAGCTTGCCGCAAGCAAGGAAATCCACGCACTCTACAACAGCGCGGCGCTTAAAATCGTGAATGCAACTTACCCCGTAGAGTTCACCGGAACGCTGCTGTATGTGACCTGCGGTTCCACCACAGTGGCGGCGCTTAAAACCGACAACACCGGCGCCGAAACCATACAGGTATTTGACAAGACCGGCACGCAGAAGGACCAACTGACTTTTCCGGGTCAGTTTATTGTAGACTATGGGTTCTATACCGCGGGAAACGAATACCTGTATGTACTGACGATGTCTTTGGACAGCGGTACGCCGCTTTCCACAATCACCATTTACGATATGACCCGCGCGGCGACGAGCGGCGTAATGCAGGTGCAGAACCAGCTCATTGAGCATATCTATTTCACATCTTCCGGCATATACGCGGTGGGCACCAACCAGCTCATCCGCTACTCGCTCGAAGGCAACCGGGAAAGCTACCGGGAAATGCTCTATGGCTGGGAAGTGATGGACTTTGAATCGTCCGGAAACCCGCTCTTCCTGCTGCGCCCGCGCAGCACCGATAAGCCCGGGACCGTCAAGCTGCTTACTGTAAAGGACGCCGATGTTGCGGGAACCACGCAGCGTCTCTTCCAGCTTCCCGCGGGTACGGTGGACGCATTTGTGATGGGCGGGAGAGTCGTGGCCGTCACCACCAGCGGCTACACGGTATACAGCGCCGACGGGAAACTATTGAATACCCGCCATGTTTCGGCGGAAGTTGTAACCGCCGAAAAGATCGATTCCGGAACGCTGCTTTTAAACACCGCGTCGGCCTGCTATACGGTCAAAGTGGCGTAACCTTGCCCGCGCCGGTAGTACCGGTGTTAAACTGGAAACGGAGGCCTTACCATGAATTTGTTAGATATCGCCGTGCTGCTGCTGTTTGCTGTATTTTTGCTGGGCGGCTGGTACCGCGGGTTCGTACATACGGTGCTCTCGCTTGGGGCTTATGTGCTTGCGTTTGCGCTTGCCCTTGCGTTTCGCCCGCTTGTCACCAATACCATCAAGGCAGACGACCAGCTCTATACCATGGCGCTCTATTATACGGAGGGTGCGGAGCTGGTGCAGGATGTGGAGCTAAGTAAGACCCCCATCTCCGCGCTGAGCGCAGAACAGCTTTCGGGCGTGATGGAAAACGCCACGCTGCCTGTGCCCATGGGCGAGCGGATTTCCGAAAACATCGCCCGCGAAGCGTTTGCAGAAGCCGGCGCTTCCACACTGGGAGAATACTTTAACCAGACCATCGTCAACGTGTTTTTGAACCTTCTGGCCGTTCTGGCTTTGTTTGCCGTGATTCGGCTATTGTTCGCGTTTGCCATACATCTGATCTCCTATGCGCGAAACGGGCTTCCGGTGCTGCATTCGGCGGATGGCCTTCTTGGCGCGTGCTTCGGGCTGATTCGCGGATTTTTGGCGATGTACCTCGTCTTCCTTTTAGTACCCATCCTGCTCATCGTATTGCCTAAGGCCGGAGCTTTTATAGAGGCCTCGTACTTTGGCAGCTTCTTCTACAATTCCAACCTGCTGCTGCGGCTGATTCCGGGGACATAATAGAACAGGCCCTGTACGGATAACACGTACAGGGCCTGTTTTTGATAAGTTCGTATTGTTGATCACTCCGTAACGATCATTTCAGATTCAAACGGAAATTCTTCCGCCGTTTTATTGTGAAAATCGACTTTGTATCCGGTTCCGTCCTTATAAAAAAACCCATGTTTGGGTTCAATCCTGATGTAGCACATGTCCGCATCGCTCTCATTATTGTGCTTGAAATACCAGGGTTCAAATGCGTTTACTAATTTACTTCTGATCCGGCTGTTTTCCTGCTGCAGCGGATGCCCGATGAAATGTGCCGTGCCGCTGAACCGAAATAATTGATCACATAACGCGACTCTTTCGTTCGCGCAGATTTCCACCGCCTTTTGCGATGTTCTGTAGGTAACCATATAAAACGCGCCGTCATCATAGAAGGTATCTACAATCCTCACCGAAGGAACATGAGCCTTTGAAGTTGCCAGCGCAAACTGACAATCCCTGCCGAACAGCTCCTCTAAGACTATGAGGCTTTTCTCATAGACGGTCATTGTAACGTCCTCCAGCCAAATATTATACATTTACTATATCAAAAAAATAGAAAAACAAAAGGACAAACCTCATAGGCAAGTCCTTTTGATCCATATTTAAGTTCCGGAACTCTTACACAATCTCCACCTGTATCCCCGGCAGGCGGCGCTCCAGGCGGGAAACGAAGTTGTCCCCAGAGGGATCCGGTGAAGCGCCCAGCACCAGCACGGAGGCTTCATGCGCCTTGGCGTAGGTTTCTAAAGTGCCCTCCACATCGTCCGCGCGGAGCATGGCAAGAGAGCCTCCCGCAAGCTGCGCCGCGGTAAAGAGATATTCCAAAGCTTCCCCTTCTATTACATTTCCCAGGAAATTTTCACCTGTTCTGACCGCATGGACGATATGCAGCGGTACGTCATGCGCGCGGGCAATTTCCTCCCCGCGCTCCACCAGCCTTGCGCAGGTTCGCTGGCGGGTCACGCACACCATCACGATGTGCTTCTCGTGTTCATGCTCCATCATTGAGGCGGGTGAAAGCGTCTTTTTCATACGCTGACCTCCGTTACCAGTAATTTATCCGGCAAGTCCGCCGGGACATAGGCCCTTATAATCGCCACAGCCTCTATCGCGTCATTGGCGACGGCGTACATGGCGCGGAAGGCGACATCGGCAAAATTTTCGGCGTAGAACCGCTCAAACTGTTCCAAAATGGGATCGAAAAACCCATCCAGATTGATGAGGACAATCGGCTTGTCGTGGTAGCCAAGCTGCCGCAGCGTAATCACTTCGAGCACCTCTTCAAGCGTGCCAAAGCCGCCCGGCAGGGCGATAAATGCATCTGCAAGCTCCTCCATGCGCTGCTTACGCTCGTGCATGGTTTGGGTTTCAAAGAAATCCGTGCATTCGGTGTATGCGATGCCAGGCTTGTTGAGCCGCTCTGGGATGACGCCTGTGATACGCCCGTTTTCTTTCCTGACGCCGCGCGCCATGGCTCCCATCAAGCCGCGCTGGCCGCCTCCAAACACCATGCCTGCGCCCGATCGCGCCACGGCCCGCCCCAACTCCTCCGCCAGGACGAAATATTTCGGCTCCAGCAATTCGCTGGAGGAGGCGAAGATGCAGACATTGTTGATTTGTTCCATCAAGTAGCTACTCCTTGTCAGTACAAGGGCTGAGTATTGAAGGCATCCAATGGATCGGTTTCAGCCCCTGATATATTCTATAACCAGTTTTCTTTTTGCGTCTCTTCCGCTTAATATATTATTGCGCGCACAGCGGGCACAATGCGGACGGTTGGATTGCCTTTTTTTGCGTTACTTCAACAGTTCCCGCGCGATATCGAATTTGGTATAGGCAAACGCCTCCGAATTTGCGGGCACCTCCAGCATGACAAGTGCCAGCCTGTCCTCCCCGGTTCTGAGCCGGTATCCTACAAACCAGTTGATTTCCTTTGTCCTGTCATTGCCGATCTGTGCCGTACCGGTCTTGCCCGCGATGTTATCCATACGCAACCAGTAGCCGGTGCCGGATTCGATAACATCCTCAAGCATGGGGGTCAACGTATCCACGGTGCTTTGCTGGATAATGTTCTCCTTCCAGACGCTGCTCTCATGTTGGGTGACGGGCGTATAGTCCGCTCCATCCGTCCGGTAAAGCCCTTTCACGACATAGGGCGCCTCTATGCTGCCGTTGTTTGCAAACGCCGAAAACATGCATGCCGCCTGCAAGGGGGTGACGAGTACCTCGCCCTGGCCGAAGGAGCTTTCCGCGAGCAGCATGGGCGACCATTCGGATTTTTTGTTTTTCATCTGTGCGGGCAATACGGACGTATCAAACGGGATGCTTTCCGTAAACCCGGCATTCTCCATAAAGCTGACAAACGCATCCGTCCCTGTTTTGAGCGCGGCATAGGAGAAATAGATGTTATCCGAATCGATCATGCCCGAATGCATGTTGAGTGGCGGAGAATTCCGATGGTTCAGATGGACGCGCGTGATGGAGGCATACCCCCAAGGGCCGAACTCTCCGTTATCGGAAGGAAGCCACTTATCCTCTTCAATACGTTCCTTGTTCATAGGGAATGTAGAATCCGGTGTCATGGCGCCGCTTTCGAGCGCCACCGCCGCCGTATAGGGCTTGAATATGGAGCCGGGCGGATACAGGCCGCGGGTAAGCCGGTTGAATAGCGGCGCATTCTTCTGCGTGCTCAGGCGCTGCCAATCGGCCTCGGGGATCCCGCGCGCAAACAGGTTGAGGTCAAAAGACGGATAGCTTGTCATCGCCTCGATTTCGCCCGTCTTGGGGTTTAACACCACCACAGCCCCCGCCGTATCCTCGCCAAAGAGCGAGTATTGAAGCAGGACTTCGGCGCGGCGCTGCAGTTCCGGGTCCAGCGTCAGCTGCACGTCCAGCCCGTTTTCCGCCTTCTGTTCATAGAGTGTCTTTTTGTTCACGCCATCCGACGCGCTGATGTAGATGTAGTACCCGTCCGTTCCCCTCAATTGCTTTTCATAGAGGCTCTCCAGCCCGCTCTTTCCCACGCGTGAATCAGAGGTGTAAACGTCGTCCCCCTTTTCTTTCCCGGTGAGCGCCTTTAAGTCCTCCGCTGAGGCTGGGCCAACATACCCGAGGATATGCGCGAGCGCGCTCTTTTGCGGGTAATAGCGCAGGGTGCCAAAATTGCTTTTGTCGATGGAGACACCGGGAATGAGCAGCAGCTGTTCCTCCAGACTTTGGGTCAATTCATCCGGATACAACTGTTTGAGGATCACAAAATCCCCGTATACGTTCTTGAGTTTTTTCTCCACCGCTTGGATGGACATGTCCAACAGCATGGCCGTCTGCCGGACGAACTGCGCTTCGTCCTCTATTTTTTCCGGTACGGCAATCACGCTCACAGCGTTGACTGTCTGCGCGTACACCACGCCGTCCGCCAGTATTTCCCCACGCAGCGCCGTGGTCTTGCCGACGCGCACGGTGTCCCCCCATGTCATTTCGGGGATCAATAGCCCGGGCGTCCACTCCACCGTCCACACGCCATTTTCGCGCCGGACCGACATGCGGAACTCCATTTCCTGCTCGCCAACAAGGGGGCTATTATAGCTAAGCCTGTAATCATACACGCAGATTGCCTCGCCCTCCACGGCGGAGATCGGCGTATAGCTTAGGCCGTCGATTTCAAGTTCGCCAAATACCGCCTCGTAACGCGCAATGAACTGCTCCTTGGAGATACGGTTAATGGGCTGCTGCTTGTTTTCCGCTTTGTCCTTCGCCGCGCGGTCGGGATCATACCGTACGGAGGAATGCAGCATATCGTAGGCAGCGCCGTACTCTCCCGCGTTGAGTAATTGCAAAAATGTATCCCGCGCATCTGCGGCCGACGGCGCTTTGCAGGCCGGAACGGCCATGAGCAGCAGTACAAACAGCAGTAGCAGGCTCAGGCTTCGCTTCATGATATCCTCATCTTTAGCAATATGGATTCACCGGTGAACCATCTGGTACCAGTATACCATAGTGTGGAAATATAGTTATAGCAGCAACAGTGAAATTATGATGAACGATGATGGCAATATGTAGGGTGTGTAAATCTGTTAAATAAAAGATGGGTATCGCAGCTCGGCAATATGCCCGCCGATATACCATCCGCCAGGCCGGGCATGGACTAAGTTATCACAGTAGTGCCTACGGGATACGCATACTGCGGAAATTGCGCCGTTATCCCATCAATCATATAGGTTGCCATCTTTAAAGCGTTTTGATAGCTTGCATCATAGGTGGGAATTGCTGCGGAGAATTTATCTTCATGGATCTGCCTGATGAGCTGTTCTTCAAGCTGATACTGGGTATAGAGCATTTCCTGCCATGTCTCCTTATTCCAATAAGGGTTTAATCCGGATAAAAAGGCTGCGGTGTCTTCTGCGTTCGCCTTCATTTTTAATAGCTGCATAGACGTATCGCCGCCGAACCTTATTGTGGACGCCAGTTCGGCCAACAGCAGAACCCGCTCGGCCAGCAGAGCCTCATATCGTTTTGCATTATCTAGGCCATAAAAAGGTGTGAGCTGCCCCGAAAAATCGATGGTATTCTGCATGGTGCGTATCGTCACATAGCTCAAATCCCGTAGTCTGAACATTAGGCTAATTAAAAAGTGCCTGATCCAAACCAAATGATCGGTCCAAAGGAGACGTATGTTTTCCTGCCAGCTCATAATCGCACCCCCTGCCCTATCTTGCTTACAGACAGTATATGCCTCCCGTATCATATTCGGGCACTTCGCAGGCGGATATACACAAAACGCAAGGCTGCGGTAACCGCAGCCTTGCGCAATGAAGCCTTTAAGTTAGAGTGATTATTAGAATCCTTTATCTAAAATCCAATCCGCAAGCTCGCCCGCCTGCGGGTGCCGCAGCGCGCGGATACGCTCCGCCATCTCGCGGGACTGGAAGGGGGAGCAAAGAAGCACCGGCGCGATACGCTCAATAAACGCTTCGTCCATCGCATCCGAATACACCTTAGCGTCCACAATGCAGCCCTTGCTCAAAGAGAGCTGCATTTCGATGCCGCCCCAGGTGAAGCGCTGCTCCAATATGATATCAAACGACGGCGTCCGGCCCATTTTCCATTCCCAGGAACTATAGAGCTGGGTGAGCACGTCGAGCTTTTCTTCATCCAGCTGGAACTCCTGCCCCACGCGCGCGATGCCGTATGTTTTGATAAACGCGTCAATGAGCGCGTCCTTCATGGTTTCAACGGTCAGAGCGGGATTGAGGTCGTTGAGGTTCTGTACCCGCGAACGCACGCTTTCAATGCCCTTGGCGGCGAGCTTGTCCGGCGGGGGCGCTAGGTAACGCGAAAGCTTTTGCATATCCACGTCGATGAGCACCGTCCCGTGGTGCATGGCGGTGTCTGTACCGAACCGGAAGGCGTTGCCCGAGAATTTTGCGCCGCTTTCCTTCACCACAAGATCGTTCCGTCCGGTAAATTCGGTCTCTATGCCGAAGTTAGCCGCCGCCTGCTGGATAACGGAAAGCTGCTTGTGTACGTCGTATGCCTTGCGGGGTAAAATAAATGTAAAGTTCAGGTTGCCAAGGTCGTGGAACACCGCCCCGCCGCCGGAGGAACGCCTGGCTAAGTGCCCACCCTCCTGCTCCAATAGCTGGGTGCGGCATTCCTTCCATGCGTTCTGGTTTTTGCCGATGACCACGGTATTCTGGTTCTGCCACAGGTAGAGCGTGCAGCCAGCCCCCTGCGCGTCGAACAGCAGCGATTCGAGCGCGAGGTTATGGTAAGGATCATAAACGCTGCTCAAATAAATCGTGTTTTGCATGAGGACCTCACTTTGGTAATAGGATAGTACTACTATACCCAAATGCGGCCGCGCTCACAAGCATTGCTTTAAAATGCAGTTTCTTTGGGATGCGCTTGCAAATACAATTGACAAGGCTCGTTTCCTACAGTATCCTGTTATAATATATAAAAAGGGGTAAATTGCGCATGACTGGTCATTTGGAAGAGCTGCGTGCTTACCTTGCTTCGGTAACCAGCGCGATTGCAGGCGAACCCATATCCTCCCAAGAAATGGATTGTCCGGCGGAAGGCGTCGCCGTGCGGTGCGCGGCACCTCTAAGGCTTCAGCTCGATGCAGGGGCACTGTGTCAGAAGTTGCAGGATGCGCTCCCAACTTTGACGTATCTGGGCGTTCGTCCCCTCGCGCGTGTGACGCACGGCGGCGGGCACCTGTTCTTTGAACTGAGTGGGGGGCTGTATACCGTGCTCCTGCGCCAAGCGCTCAAAACTTATGGGACGGTCCCCGGGCCCGGGCCATGCACCCGGTATGAGGACGCCGCGCGTGCGCGGATCTCTTATACCATACGGCGGATGTGGATGCTTGCAAGAAAAGCGGAAGGCCTGCCCCGCTGCCCGGAAAACTCAGCCGTACAGAGCGCATTGCTTTTAACGCTCGCCATTCCGGAGCGCCTAGACCACCCCCGCGGGCTTCGGCTGCGGTTACTCGCCGCTTCCGACGCGCTCCTGTGCATGACGCGCAGCGTACTCCCCAGGCTCCGCCCGAGCCTGTGCAAAAATACCGCGCATGTTGCGGAACTTGCCCTTCGCATTCTTTCCCTTGGTCTTGCGACACTTTACGGGCCGCCTGAGCTGCCTGAGGAACAGGAGGAATAGAAATGAATATCAAATGGTACGGACACAGCAGTTTTTTGTTGACTTCGCAGAGCGGCCTCAAAATATTTACCGACCCCTGTGGCCCGGAAACCGGTTATACGTTGCATGATATTGAAGCCGATATCGTCACCATGAGCCACCAGCATTCCGACCACAACTATCTCGATGCGATAAAGGGTACGCCTGTAGTGTTACAGGAGGCGGGCGTATTTGAACGGGACGGCATACGCATCACCGGCATTGCGTCCTTCCATGACGAAGTGGAAGGTAAAAAGCGCGGCAGCAATCTTATTTTTATGTTTGAATTGGATGGCCTTCGCATTGCGCACCTGGGCGATATTGGCATGCTGCCTTCCGAAGAAGTATTTACCGCTTTAGGAAAACTCGATGTTCTCCTTTGCCCCGTGGGTGGTACCTATACCATTGACCCCCCCGCCGCGTGCAAGATCGCAAACCGCACCTGCGCCCGCGTATTCATTCCCATGCACTACCAGACCGCGCAATTGAAGCTCAAGCAACCCCTCTTGGGTATTGAGCCGCTTTTATCCATTGCACGCAACTGCAAAATACACAAGCTCAACCAGAGCGAGGCGACTATCACCCCAGGTAGCTTGGGCGAGGACCGTCTGCTGGTGCTGGATTACGAGAGATAACATTCGAAATTTTAAGGAAGACCCGCTGCTTGAGCGGGTCTTTTGTTAATATACCTTTTAAGGTATTGGCGCTTTAGCGCGCCGACGATTTTTTTTTTGCTTTGGGGAAACTACGTTTCCCCAAACCCCTTCCCTAAGACCTCGCAGACTCAGGGGGCGCGGGGGGCGGAGCCCTCCCGCTATTAAATAAAATGATCTATCGTCGCCGCCACAGGCGGCGATACCTTTGGCTATAATGCAAAATACGGGGCAGGTCGGCCGCTTGCTTTATCCAATCCTCAACCGGTTTCTCGGAAGGAGCTTTGTTGCCCTCAAAACAACTTTTTAACGCTGCCGAACAAATCCCCAATGGACTCCAGATTGATCTTCGCCTTGACGCCTTCAACCACCTTTTGTATCAAATCGTCAGGCAAATCAATACCGATCAAGCCTTCCACCGTGGAAATGGGATCCTTTTGAAACCTACTCATAAGTGTTTTGTCGCTTTTGATTTTTTCTACAATCTCATCAATCTTCGCTTTGATATCCATCTTCATACTCCTTATTCTGTTCTAGTTCTAAGATACACAACTTCGGAGTATAAAAACGCCATCCGCTAAGATCCTGTGACTGTTACATACTACTGCGGGAATACGACAGTCAGCATCATCTGGAAGCGTTCCTCCGCGCGGACGGCGTGGGGCTTGCCCGCAGGCATGACGATGCTTTCCCCCGCCTTGACATGATACTCTACATCTTCGATCGTGATCACGCCTTCACCGTTGAGTGCCTGAACCAGCGCGTCCCCGCCGGAAGCGTGGGTGCTGATCTCCTCGCCAGCCTCAAAGGCAAATAGCGTAATGGAAACCGCCTTATTCTGTACCAGCGTGCGGCTGATGATCTGGCCATCCTGATAAGGTACAAGAGACGTGAGCGACAGCACCGTTGCAGGCCCAATGTTTTTTAAAATGCTCATAGTTGTTTCCTTTCTATGTGTCCTACCTATATATCCGTAATTCTTATGACGGCGAAACCAACCGTTTTTCGCCTGTGATCGCCTGTAGGGGCGCGATATCCTGCGTGACTTCCAGCGTGCCTAAGAACTTGTCCGCATCGTCCCGCACCGCGTAATAGCGAATCAGGAGATAGCGGCCGCCCATCTGGATCCAGAAATCTTCATGCTCCTTTTTCCCGGCGCGGAAGTCGTCGAGTATTGCTTGAACAACCGGCATGCTGGCAGGCGGATGGCAGTTGATGACCTTCCGGCCAATGATGGCGCGGGTGCGCGGGAAGATGCGCTCTTTGTTCTCCGAAAAGTATTTAACGGTATCCTCCGCGTCCACAAACGTGATGTCAAAGGGCAGGGCATTCAAGACGCGCGTCAGTTCGTCCACCGAGAAAACGCCGGTGGGCAGGCGGATTTGCCCCGCCGTAAGTTCAGGCTCGTTCTCCTGCTGCACATGCCCTCTGGGCGCCCAAGAAGGTTGCTCCGGAATTAAGAAATAGCCGAGATCGCCCTGCTCTTTCGAAATTGCCGCCCATTCGTCAGAGGAGAGCGTTTCGAGCAGCATGGGGGACAGGATGTTCTCTTCCTTAAATATCATTTCGTTGGCCTTTGCGATTGCTTCCTCCAGCGAATGAACGGCTTCCCCGCCCCTTCCGGCTTCCAGCGCAAGCAGCGCCGCTTTTAAGAGCCCGCGAATTTGATCGTCCACGCCCCACATCACCTTAGGTGGCGCGGTGATTCCGTGCTTTTCCAGCAGCGGGAACAGCAAGTTTTCCTTTTTGCTGTAGTGGAGATCAATTTTCAACAGTGTCCGCACGCTCTCTGCTAAAGCCTCCTGCTCTTCCTCCCCGCTGCATAAAAAGAACGCACGGAGCCTGGGCTTTACCTCTTCCTCCAATAGCCGCTCCAGCGCGCGGTTTTCAAGGCGCAGCGTTTGCAGCGGATGCCCGGCTTCATAGGAAAGATCCTGCGGCTGGCTGTGAATCTCCTCAATGGAACCCTTGAACACCGCTGCGTGCACATCGCACAGGCGCTGCACTTCCGTTACCGGCATGCCGCCCGCAATGAGCGCCTGCTCCGCTTCTGAAATCTCAGAGGCGGAAACGCCGGAAAACGCCTCCTCAAATTGCGCCTTTACCTCGTCCACGGTTTTGCCTTCGTGCAGCTGCCGAATCAGCTGCTCGATCACCGTTTTACGGTATTCCCTGTTGTTGATTTCCTTGCTCATTGCGCACCTTTCCTTTCCTTATTCCTGCACCGTATAGCCGTTAGCTTCCAGCGCTGCGCGGATACGGTCCATGCCGATGTTTTTCATTGCAGCGCCCTTTTTAAGCGTCATAAACCGGCCCGCCGTTTGTAGCATGCCCGGTTTTGCGATATCCGTAAACCCAAGTTCCTGCAAAACCGCAACCAGTTCGGGATACTTTGTGCATAATGTGTACACGGTTTCATTCACGTTCAGTTCCTGCTGCATGTCTTGCATCCCCTCTTTCTTGATCGCTTTTCTTGATTAAAGTATACTGGTTTGCTCGGAATTAGTCCGTTGTTTCTACAACAAAATAAACATCCGGAGGAAAAATCCGGATGTTAGTGTGTTAATCAGTCTGTTTGAATGTTATAAGGTATCGGCGCCGACGATATTTTTTTGGTTTGGGGAAACTTCGTTTCCCCAAACCCTTTCCTTAAGAACGTCGTACCCAGGGTGCGCGGGGGGCGGAGCCCTCCCGCTATTAAATAAAATAATCTATCGTCGCCGCCACAGGTGGCGATAATTTATAAGAATGCAAACATATTTGCATGCCTTTTTTGAGCAAGCTCACATCCGAAGAAAAGTTCGGATGCCTTTTACCACCCGGTTACGCCAGCTTTTTCCCCAGCTCCTTGCAAGAAGCCTCACCCTCGGCGTCGGGCGTTTCATTGACAATCAGCCCTTCGGCCACCAACGAGATTCCGTCAGCTTCCATGTCGGACTGCCAGGTACGCATCC
>JAEZIE010000071.1 GCA_023416175.1 Bacillota bacterium | reverse complement strand
AAAAGCGCCATACAACCACCTCTTTTCATAAACATTGTATCCAGATTAAATGATAAACGCAATGATTCTGGAAGACTAAAGTGATCGTTTCAACTGTTACAGCGTATTGGCAAAAATGCTACGTTGAGGCTGCCATCCGCCCTTTATTGTTTGCGCCCCTGTTCCGCAATGGCTTTTTCTTTGTTCCTTTCAAAATACAGCGTGGCGTTGATCTCGCTACCGATGAGCATCACCATGCTCGAGAGATAAAGCCACAACATCAGTACGATCACTCCACCCAGGCTACCATACAGCCTTGCAAAATTGGCGAAGTTGTTTACGTACTCGGAAAACAATAAAGAGGCCGCTACCCACACGACGCTGGTAAACGCCGCGCCGGGAAGCACCTCTTTTACCCGCAGCTTGCGGTTGGGCATGATGGTATAAAGAAGTATGAACAGGACTAGCAGCATGCCGACAGGCAATATCAGCTGCAGAATGTGAGAAAGCGTTACCCCCGTGCAGGACCAGCATAGCTTTTTAGAGATCTTCGTAATGAGCATATCTCCGAACACGATCGCGACCATTTCCAGCAGAATGGAAAAAGTAATCAGCAGCGTAAACAAAATCGCCATAGCGCGCACTGTATAAAACTTGCGTGTCTCCTTGGTGTCATACGAGCGGTTCAGGCCGCGGGCGATAGCCATGAAGCCGTTGGAAGAGGACCAGATGGCCAAAATGACGCTGATGGAAAGTATATTCGGGCGGTTGGTTGCAAATATTTCATTGACTGTTGTCGCCACCACCGCATATGCATCCTCAGGCAATACCTTTAACAAATCCGCGAGCGATTGCGGCTGAAGCAGCGGCGTATAGGTCAGCACTGTCACCAGAAATATTAAAAACGGGAAGAAGGCCAATAACAGATGGTACGCAAATTCCGCACCCAAGGCGGGTACCTCGTCCGCTTGAAAGCGTTCATATAGCTGCTTGATAAATTGGAAAGCCCGCTGCAGGATGTTTTTCACCGCGTCATTCCTTTCTGCTGGTTGCGTATGAACAGGGACATCGTATTCCCGTTCAATGCGCCTAGTAAGAAGGATGCCCGATTTGATAGCAAAAATATAGAAAGGTATCTGAGACAACGCTCGGGAACTTTTAGGGCATATTATCAACTCGCCAGAACGGGTTTTACAACCTTGCCCGAATCTGATACGCTTAAACTAGCAATATCGGGGAGGGTATCATGATATTTGACGCGCTGCAGCTCATCGGCGGTATCATCATGGCCTTTGGCCAAATACCGCAGATTGTACAGATATTAAAGACGAAATCCGCCAAGGATTTGAATATCAAAACCTATCTGATGGTATTAACGGGTATCCTGCTGATGGAAGCGTATGCGGTCAATCTTGTACTGCACGGAGCGGGCGGGGCGTTCCTGATTACCAATTCCATTTCATTGCTGGCCTCCATCATTATGATTGTGCTGGTTTTGAAATACGGCGGGAAGCGGAGCTGAGGTTCTAAGGTGCCGCTATTTGGGGGATCCCATGGAGGATGCCCTGCCGCAATCGACATGGAATTGTGCAGGCACAGGGAACGATTTTAAAACGGCGGCCCGTTTCCGGACCGCCGCTTCATATCTTATTAATAGAGGCATTGTTCAATTATTGGTTCTGGGGAGCATTGGTGCCTGCTACAGGGCGGTGTAGAGCGCCTTCATCGCCGCAAGCGCGCTTTCGTCTGCGCCTTTGCATTTGTCGATCATTCGACTAAGCCCTTGCCTTACGCCTGTATCGGCCAAACGGTGGAGCTGTTCTTCGCCCCGTTCATAGCCGCCTAGCAGTTCCGCCATGTTCTGTACGCAGGCGGAAACCTCCGTAAAACCTGCCTTAGCAGTAGCACACAGCCGCTGCTGTGCGGGGAATTGCTCCCTTAACGTTTCCAGATAGAGCGCGGCGTGGTAACGCCCGTCCATCAGGCAATCCATGGCATCGCCCTGGCACATCAGCCGCTCAAAAAGCAGCGGAAGCACGGCGTTGCGGGGGAACTGCGCTTCGTCCAGCAGCGCGCGTTTCCATGCGTCATATGCATACAGTCCTTTCGCATACTTTCCGGTTTTCCTGCCGGTGAGCGCTTCTATCGCATTGGCAAGTACCGTTTGCGGCCCGAATACGGGCGCGGCCACGTCCCCCATTGCCATGATGGCGGTGGTGGAAGGGTTCTCCCACCATGCGCGGCTGATAAAGTAGCCGGCTTCGTCTAAAGTTGTCCCGGCGCTGAATTCGGGGTTATCCTGGAAGAAGTTCCACCCAAGCAATACCTGTCCGTTTTCCCGGTAGCCCGTGATCAGGCAGGCTTCGGGCGGGCCGATGATGCCCAGCGCGATACAGGGGATACCCGCATCGATCCGCTCGCGGATGAATGCGATAAAGTCTTCCTTCGTAGTCTGGACTTTGCCGTTGCGGCCGATCAGGTGAAAGCTGCGGCCCAGCGCCTCGATTGCCGTACGGTAGGATTTCAGCGGATCGTCAAACGTGAAAATGACGTCCACGTTTCCGCCGTTCCAGGACGATGTGTCCCAGGTCAGCCGGAATGCCGCGCCGCTCACCGCCATGACATAATGATAGAGAACGTCCTGCCCCAAGTAATTTGCACAAGCCCTGACGCACATGGGGTAGGGCGTGCAGCCTCCCGGGCCGTATTCTACCTTGGGAACGCCATACAGGACGACGCCGTCTTCAAAGCTTTGTTGCTTCATAAACAATCCTCCGTTTTTTGTGAAAGGAACCCGATCCCGTACACGCCCGCGCATAACTTGATCCGTCCGACGGGGCGGCGCGAGAGCCGGAACGCCTGCGGTGTAAAACCGGTGACGCGCTTGAAGGCTTTTGTGAACGTATCCGGGTTGGTGAACCGATAGGCGAGGGCGATCTCAAGAATGCTCTTTTGCGTATTGATCAATTCAAACGCCGCATTTGCAACCCGGCGGGAGCAAATATAGCGGCCCAGCGGCATTCCCAACTGCGCTGCAAATACGTCCCGGATATGCGCAAGGGAAAACCCCGTCGCCCGCTCAAGTTCGGCGGTGTTGATTTCGCTGCGCAGCCGGTTTTCTACAAACACAATCACCGACCAGACCGTAAGAAAGTAATCCAAGGATCATAACCTGCCCGTATTAAGATGCTTCATGAA
>JAEZIE010000207.1 GCA_023416175.1 Bacillota bacterium | reverse complement strand
AAAGCTCGGTGTTGAGCACCGTTACTTTCGCGTAATCCTCGGCCCGGCCTTCGCCCTTCACCTGCTTGATGGCAGGCTCCTGGAAGGGCTTGTTGAGCGCCGCCGCCACTTCCCGGCACATGCCGAGTATGCTCTGGCAGTCCGGCCTGTTGGGCGTAAGTTCGATGTTGAATACCACGTCGTCTAAGCCCAGCGCAGCTGCGATGGGTTGGCCCGGTGCGTGATCGCCCTTGATGTCCAGCAGCCCGTGCACCTCGCTGCCGGGGTAATCCGCATCCGTTATCCCAAGTTCCTTGCCGGAGCACAGCATGCCCGCGCTTTCCACCCCACGCATGACGGTGGGGGAAATGGTAATGCCGCCGGGCAGCGTTGCCCCGGGCAGCGCCACGGGAGCGATCATGCCTTCATACACGTTGGGCGCACCGCAGACGATGGTGCGCAAGTTTTCTTCGCCCGCGTCCACGGTGCAGATATGCAGCTTTTCCGCGTTGGGATGCTCCGCAACCTTCAGCACGCGGCCTGTGACCACGCCGGAAACATCCGGAAGCTCGGGAAGCACATCCGCCACCTCAAAGCCGCGCCACATCATTTTTTCCACGAACTCTTCGTGGGTCACGTCGTATTCGATATATTCCTTAAGCCATTTCAAAGGCAACTTCATTGCAATATCCTCCTAACCTTAGAACTGCCCCAGGAAGCGGGCGTCGTTCTCATACTCGAGCCGGATATCCGTAATACCGTATTTCAAGCTCGTCACGCGGTCCACGCCCAAACCGAATGCGAAGGCGCTCCACTCGTGCGGATCGAGGCCGCAGTTTTCGATTTCGTGCGGGTTGGTGACGCCGCAGCCCAAAATCTCCAGCCAGCCGGTGTGCTTGCACACACGGCAGCCTTTGCCGCCGCAGATGGTACAGGAAATGTCAAGCTCCGCAGAAGGCTCCGTGAACGGGAAATAGCTCGGGCGGAACCGGGTTTTGACGTCCTCGCCGAACACGGCGTGAACAAATGTATCCAGCGTGCCCTTGAGATCGGCGAGCGTGATGTTTTTATCCACCACCAGCCCCTCCATCTGCATGAATATGGGGGAATGGCTCGCGTCCACCTCGTCCACGCGGAAGCAGCGCCCGGGGATGACCACCCGGAAGGGCGGTTTGAGGTTCAGCAACGCCCTAGGCTCGCAGTTGGTGGTATGGGTTCTGAGCACCACACGGTCGTTGATATAGAAGGTATCCTGCATATCCCGGGCGGGATGGTCCGGGGGCATGTTGGGGAGTTCAAAATTGTATTTATCCAGTTCCACTTCCGGGCCATCAAACGTAATAAAGCCCATGCCGATGAGCGCATCCCGTATCTCGCGGTAGGTCTGCGTCATGGGATGGAGCCTGCCGCGCGGCATAATGCGTTTGCCGGGCTCGGTGATGTCAATCGTTTCGCGCGCAAAGCGCAGCTCTTTTTCCGCCGCGGCAATGGCAGCCCGTTTTTCGGAAATTGCCGTTTCCAGCTCCCGCTTCAAGCGGTTGGCTTCTTGGCCAAGTTCCGCGCGGGCTTCCTTACTGAGCTTGCCCATGGTGCGCAGCACTTCGGTCAAAGTTCCATTCCGGCCCAGCACGCTTATCATGAGGGATTCGATGTCGCTTTCCCCCTTGGCCTCATGTAGGCGCGCCCAGGCCTGTTCGCCTATGAGTTTTAAGTTTTCCAGCATCGTTCCTGCCTCCTTATGTTCCATCCGTTTGCAATGCGACAACAATAAAAAACGCACCATCCCGTAAGGGACGATGCGCATTATGCGTTCGTGGTACCACCCAAATTCACCCCGCAACTACGGAGCCTTTGCCGCTGTATCGGGCTTACCCGCCGCCGACTACGCACCCGAATTGGGCTTCACCGGGGATGCTCGGAAGAGAAAGGGTCTATCCGGCGCCGCATACGCCGCTTTCAGCACGGGGGAGTTCCCCGGCGGCGTTCTCTTTTCATGCACAGCAGCGGTTGCCCGGCTCCGTCATCACATTACCTGTATTAAAACATAGTTTACCACAAAGACACGGGTTTTTGCAAGCGCGCGTAGGCAAGCCGCAGCTGCCGGCTGATAAGATGCGTATAACCCCGTGTTTTCCTGTAATGTCGACAAACATTTTGTAATTAATTTCTTAGTAAATTAATTGCACATATACCACGTTATGGTACAATAAGCTGAATCTACCTGGATTTTCAGTTGGAGCACATCACATGGCTGCTCAATCTCCGTTGTCTCCCAACAGCCGCATCCTTCCCTGTGAGCGCAATTGTGTTGACGGGCTGTTTCTGTTGGGCGCCGTCCGGGACGAAAGCATTACCGCCGCATTCTTTGACCCGCAATACCGGGGGGTTCTCGACAAGCTCAGCTACGGCAACGAAGGCGTCACAAGGGGTATGCGCAGGTCACAGCTCCCGCAGATGAAGGAGCCTGTTATCCATGCCTTCCTATTGGAGTTTGACCGGGTATTGAAAAAAAGCGGCCACCTGTTTTTATGGGTGGACAAATATCATCTATGCGAGGGGATTCCAGCCTGGACTACGGATACATCGCTTGAAATCGTGGATATGATCGTTTGGAACAAGGGGCGTATCGGCATGGGATACCGGACGCGGCGGACCGCCGAATACCTCGTTGTGCTCCAAAAGCGTCCAAAGCGCGCCAAAGGAATATGGCGCGACCACACATTGCCGGACGTATGGGATGAATCCGCCTCCCGTCGGCACCCGCACGCAAAGCCTATCGGCCTTCAGACACGGCTCATCCAGGCGGTCACGGAGGAAAGCGATTGGGTGCTGGACCCCACCGCCGGAAGCTATTCTGTATTAGCTGCCTGCAACGCGGCGGGCCGGAAGTTTATTGGAGGCGACCTGCTGCCCTATGAAGAAGGGGAAGAGACCTGACAAGGTCCTATTTCTAGATAAAACGGTACCCTGACCGCTGCAGACAATCAACAGCTTCGGTCAGGGTATCTTTTTTTATTAAGATATAATCCGTATTGTAGGTGGAAACCGCGAATATCGGAATGTTGTTCTGCGCAAGCAATCCGGAGAGCCGTGCCAAAATCCCCGTAAGGGAAAAATCCAGTTCCCCACAGATGCGCATGGCGCGCCAGCCGTGTTCAACGGCAAGAGCGTTTTGCGGCGCATATTCCCTGGGACACACCAGAGAGAATTCTTCATCCGTGCTGCCGATAAAGAGGAAGGGTGCGTGAAAATTCACATCTTCCGGCCCGTTTGCCTTGCAGACAGAAAACTCTCCGTCAAGCAATTCCAGTTCCATTTTACTGTTACCCTTCCACGATCTCGCCCAGCACCTCATAGGTATCGGCGTCCACCGCATAGGAGATCATCCCTCCGGTATTCGCTCCTACCACGATCTGATAGACCAGCGTACGCGTCACTTCCTGCACTTCTTCGCCGGAAAGCGGACGGACTTTTAGTGTGACGAGTTCAAGCTGCACTACGGCCGCCGTAGCAGGGTCTACCTTACCCCGCTCTTTGGGGAGTGCGGCATTGAGCACGTCTATGGCCTTTTGCTGTTCGGGCGTCAGTGCTGCGGTGCCAGACATGATGCCTGCCTGGCCGGTGCCAGCCCCGTTGTCCGCAGATGCGGAAGACGGCGCGGGAGCGGCCGGAGCCTCCGGACCCGTAGCCGCAGGGGCTTCGAGTGCGGCGGGCGATTCGGGCGCGGCATAAAGCACCTCGGGCAGCCCTGATTCTGGCGGAGCAGCATCATAGGGTGCTGCTTCTGCCGCCATACGGACGTCCTGCTGCGGTGCAGATTTCGCGCTCATGCCATTCTGCCAATACTGACTGGTTCCCAGAAGGATAAGAAGCGCAGCCGCTACGCTGGAGAAACCAATTGTGAGTCTGCGCATATTTCTGCGCCTACGCTCCGCAAGCTCATCCACGATAGGCGGTTCTTCCTGCCGCGTCTGGTCGCTTTCGATCTTATGAAGGATCTGGCGTTTCCAATCCTCAAGAGGCAGGGCGTCGTTTTCCTGTGCCGCAGTCTCTCGCAGCAGCAGTTCGATATTCGGTTCATGATTGTCCTTTTCTTTACGCATACAGCCCGCCTCCTTTCTTCAATTCGTTTTTGAGCATATCGCGTCCTCGGGACATGCGACTCTTCAAAGTGCCTTCGTTCGTTTGCAAAAGCTCCGCGATTTGGTGATAATCCAATTCCGCAAAATAATAGAGGAACAGTGGTTCCCTATATTTTTCGGGCAGACTTTCGAGCGCCTTTTTTACCGCCTCGCGCGTTTCGTTCTTTTCGGCTTGCGCCTCGGGCCCCGGCGACATGTCCGGCTGCGTGATGCCCGCATCCTCTACGGGAATGCTGCGGCGATTGCGGCGGAGCATATCTATGGAGCTGTTTACCGCCACGCGATACAGCCACGCGCGGGCTTGCTCGTTTGTCATCGTTTCAATCGTTTCCATATTGCGGTGCGCGCTCAAAAACGCGTTCTGCACGGCGTCCGCCGCCGCCTCCGCATCGCGCGAGACGCCATAGGCCGCCCAGTAGACGGTTTTGGCGTGCGCCTCGTAAAGCGCTTCCAAGGTCGGCTTTTCCATACCCGTTGCCGCTAAGCAGGATCCAGCATTGCCCATTCCCGCCGCGCCCCCTTCCATCCGTTCTGCTTTCCATTGCATAGATGGTTATAGCATAGCAAAACGGCAAGGGGTTTGTAAACAATGGATGGCGATCCTGCTATGAACGATGTGTGAACATGGCTATAACTGGTTCACCACGCCCGTAAAGAGCGCCTGGTTCCCGCCTTGGGATGTCCACCGGTACAGGATGAACACAAAGGGTTTATCGCACACCATGGAAAAC
>JAEZIE010000193.1 GCA_023416175.1 Bacillota bacterium | reverse complement strand
AGCTCGACTGGGCCTGCCACATCGCCTGCGCGGATGAATTTCTACGCCGGATGCCTGGCGGCTACGATACCGTGCTTGGGCAGGGCGGCGTCAACCTTTCGGGCGGGCAGAAGCAGCGGCTCTGTATCGCCCGCGCTCTATTAAAGCGCCCGCGCATCCTGATATTTGACGACTCTACAAGCGCCGTGGATACCTCGACGGAAGCGAAGATTCGCGAGCGTATGGCTTCTGAATTAAAGGATACGACCAAGATATTCATCACACAGCGCATCAGCGCCATTGAGGACGCGGACTTAGTTGTGGTGCTGAAAGAAGGAAAAATCGACGGCACGGGCACGCATGAAGAACTGCTAATCACCAACCCCATTTACCGGGGCATGTACGAGTTTCAGCGGAAGGGGGCGATTGCGTAATGGCAGGCCACGCTCCGCAGGGCAGACCCAAAAACACATGGAAGACGCTCAAACAGCTGTTCCGGTACGGAAAAAAACACATAAGCTCTCTGCTTCTGATTTCCGCGCTCGTCGTCATCAGCGCAGGCGCCAACGTATACGGCACGTATTTGTTAAAGCCCACAATCAACGACTACATTATCCCCGGGGATATTCCGGGGCTAGTGCGCATGCTTCTTTTGATGGGGGGCGTGTATCTCATCGGTGTTGCATCAGCGTATGGCTATTCCCAGCTGATGGTGAAGGCTGCGCAAGTTATGGTAAGCGAGATCCGTGACGACCTGTTCCATAAGGTACAGACATTGCCCCTGAGCTTTTTTGATGCGCGTACCCACGGCGAGCTGATGAGCCGGTTCACCAACGATATCGATACCATATCCACCATGCTCAACAATAGCTTTACGGTGCTGGTGCAGAGCATCATCGTTCTGCTCTCTACATTCGCGGTATTGATTGCGCTCAATCCTGAACTTTCGGCCATCGTGCTGCTGTTCTTTTTCGGCATGTTCCTGTTTTTAAGGTACAGCGGCAAAAAGAGCCACGCGTATTTTTCCCGCCAGCAGAAGTATATGGGCAGCCTCAACGGCTTTATTGAGGAAATGGTGGGCGGGCAGAAGGTTGTGCGCATATTCAACCATGAGGAAAAGGAACTTGGGGCATTCTCCGCCCTGAACGAAAAGCTGCGAGAAGCTGGCACCGGGGCCATGACGTATTCGGGCATACTCATTCCCGTCGTCGCCAGCATGTGCTATTTCAATTTTGCTCTTTCCGCCTGTGTCGGCGCGTTCTTTGCAATCGCCGGCCGGATAGACCTTGGTACGCTCGCTTCCTATCTTGTCTACGTGCGCCAGACGGGCATGCCGGTCAACCAGCTTTCCCAGCAATTGAACTTCATGCTCGCCGCCCTCTCCGGCGCGGAACGCATCTTCCAGGTGATGGAGGAGGCTCCCGAGACCGACGAAGGTACGGTAACGCTTGTACATGTAAGGAAAGACGCCGATGGTAATCTCCATGAATGCAAAAGGCGCACAGGAGAATGGGCTTGGCGGCGGCCAAAGGAGAACGGGGAAGCGGAGCTTATTTCGCTGTGTGGGGACGTACGCTTCCATGATGTGGTGTTCGGGTATGGTCCGGGAAATACTGCGCTCAAAAACATCAGTCTCTACGCAAAGCCCGGCCAGAAGATCGCGTTTGTCGGCTCCACCGGTGCGGGAAAGACAACGGTGGCGAACCTCATCAACCGGTTTTACGATGTTACCGAAGGCGGCATTACCTACGACGGCATAGACGTTCGAGAAATCAAAAAGGACGATCTCCGGCGGTCTTTGGGCGTAGTACTGCAGGATACGCATCTTTTTACCGGGACCATAGCGGATAATATCCGTTACGGCAACCCGGACGCCACCATGGAGGAAGTGGTAGAAGCCGCCAAGCTCGCCAACGCGGATTTCTTTATCCGCAGGCTGCCCGAAGGCTACGATACCATGCTAACAGGCGACGGCGGAAACCTGAGTCAGGGACAGCGGCAATTGATCGCCATCGCTCGGGCCGCTGCCGCGAACGCGCCGGTACTGATATTGGACGAAGCGACAAGCTCGGTGGATACCTACACGGAAAAGCTGATTGAAACGGGTATGGACCATCTGATGGAAAACCGGACGGTGTTTGTGATTGCCCATCGCCTTTCCACCGTGAGCAACGCCAAGGCGATTATCGTGCTCGAGAACGGGGAGATACTTGAGCGCGGGAGCCATGACGAACTGGTTGCGCAAAAAGGGCGCTACTACCAGCTGTATACGGGGCAGTCTGAATTGGCTTAATCTGCAGCTTTACAGTAAAAGCGAAAGCGGCTTACTTTGTAAGCCGCTTTCGCTTGTCGAAAAAGTGCTTTATGCACTTTTTCGAGGATTACAGGAACAACCTGTGCCTACGGCACGGGCGATTGTTCCTGCAAGGAAGGCCTTGCATAGCAAGGCCTTCCGCCGCCACCGCACCTGTCGCTGGCGGCGATTGGAAGCCTTGGGCTGCGGCCCTGAACCCCCAAGAGGTTTTTTTACAATCTGAAGCGGCTTGCCTTTGCAAGCCGCTTTCATTTGTCCTCAACCGCTTGCAAATGTGCGGAGCTGTTGGTTACTGGTTGACAGAAAGCTCTGTTTCAATGGCCGATTGAGAAAATTCGTGCCAGACAGCATCCTGCTTTGCAAATTGTTCATTCGCAAATGCATCAAAGGCTTCCTGCGTGGCAGCCTCGCCATGAACGAAATATGCTATGATCAGTTCCGTTTCCCCCTGGCTCGATTCGCTGTACGCCAAGGGATCGGTTGTTAAGGCGTCTGGCCCGAATATCATCCTGCCCCATCCGCTATCTGCAGCGCCGCTTGAAAAACCAAACGTTCCGTCCGCTTTTAACTCCTGCAATCCCCTGTATTCCACGTGGTATCCGGTCACTGCACCATTGGCATAATGAAGGATTTCATAAGACGCCGGCTCACCCGCCACGGACAATTCAAGAACAACTTCAGGCGTATTGTCACCGTCCATATCAAGCACCGCAAAGCGGGTTGCCTGTAAGTTGGTTCTATAAAGTTCCTGGTTGGTTAAAAAATCATTCAAGTATAGGCTTTTCTGAGCATACGTGCTAAAAAATTCAGCTTCGCTCTGCAGAACCGCCCGGTATGCATTGAACTCCGAATTGTAGGGTTGCTGTTCGTTTGCCGGATCGCCGACCGGCTCTTCGTTTTGCGGGGTAGGTGTGCTCACCGGAGCGCTAGTATTTATTATTTCGCCGCTGTTTGGGCTACTGGTGCTTGCCGGGTTTTGAGCCCCGGAACATCCGGCCATTGATACGCTTAGCACCAGCGCAAGAAGCGCACCTGTCATTCTTGTTTTCATCCAATTACTCCCATTATTCGCACAAATGTGCATAGTGTATTTCGAAATTATAGCATACTCATATGAAAAGACCCGGCCTGTTCTATATTTATTTACAATTTTCTATACCCACATACCGGTTGCCGCGATCTTGACCGCGTGCCGCCAACGAGGTACGATACCTTATAGAAGAGCGCTCTTTCCCAATGATTCCAGTACAAAATGGAGCTTCCGCGATGAAAAGAGAATATGAAATCGTTCCCCATCCGCGGCTCAAACATATCTGCTGTTTTGTGGTAGATATCGACTACCGCACGCCGCACCTGCACCGGGAACTGGAATTGAGCCTGATTTTAAATGGCGACATGACGGTCACCTCCATGCGTGAGTCGACCCTGATGCCTAGGGACAGCATGTTTCTGCTCAACTCCAACCAAGTACACGAATACAAGTCAAAGGGCTCCTATGCGCGCATGCTCTGCGTGCAAATTTCGCCTCAGTTTTGCAGGGAATACTATCCATCCTTCCAGAACATGCGCTTCGACGCCATGCGATTAAGCGAGCATTTATCGGGTGAAGAATATGGTCGCTTGCGCGCCATGCTCGTTGCGCTTACGAGCCGGTATTTTCAGGGCGGCGTCGGTTATGAATTTGTTTGTCAGGGCATTTTGCATTTCATCATACATGCGTTACTTTCCCATGTTCCGTACCATGTGGTATCCGACGATGAGCTGCACCGATCCCGCGTGCGCGTGGAGCGTCTCAATAGGATCTTAGATCATATCGATGCGAACTACATGAACAAAATCCTGCTCTCCGACATCGCGCAGAAGGAAAACCTGTCTCCTTACTATCTCTCGCACTTTTTTAAGGAGAACCTGGACCGATCGTTTCAGGAGTATTTGGCACATATCCGGTTCAGCCACGCCAAGAACCTTGTGGCCTATACGGATAAAAAACTCATCGACATCTGCATGGAATGCGGGTTTTCGGATTACCGGTATCTCTACCGCGCGTTTTTGGAGCAGTTAAGCTGTACGCCCAGCGAATATCGCACCAGGCTCAATAAATCCCAGGAAGCGGAGCGCTCAGGAGCAGAGCATTCCATCGAACGCTTTTTAAGCGAAGAAGAGACGTTAATAGAGCTTGCCCCATTTCGCAAAGAAATCGGATGCCTTCCCATTGATATCGCCTAGATTTGGGCTCCATTCCGCATGATTGTAGTATGGAAACAGCAAACTTAACATAAGCATCGCTTTCCTGTTTGTGGTATATTGATGTTGATCGACAATGCACATCTTAATGAATGGTCTCACCGATGTGATCAGATTACAAGCACCCAGTCTTATTCATCATGCAAGGAGGTACAATATGAAACGCTATGCGGAAATCAGTAAGGTGCCTTTTTCAGGCGCAGGGAGCCGTGATCCGTTCTCATTCCGCCACTATGACGCAGAAGCCGTCATTTGCGGCAAGCCGATGAAGGATCACCTGAAATTTGCCGTGAGCTGGTGGCATACCATCAATGCGGGCGGCACGGATATGTTTGGTGGCAACACCATGGACAAAACCTTCGGTCAATCTGAAGAAATGGCAAAATGCAAGGCGAAGGCCGATTTTGCCTTTGAGTTGATGGACAAATTGGGCATCGACTACTACTGCTTCCACGACACGGACATCGCGCCGGAGGGAAGGACTTTAAAAGAAAGCACAGATAATCTCCTTGAGATTACAGAATACCTGCTTCAAAAACAGAAGCACCACGGCAAAAAGCTGCTTTGGGGCACCGCCAACATGTTCTCGGATAAAAAGTTCATGGCGGGCGCTGCCACCAGCTGCTCCGCTGACGTATTCGCGCTCTCCGCAGGCAAGGTCAAGGCAGCGCTGGACGCCACCATACGCCTGGGCGGCTCGGGCTATGTGTTCTGGGGTGGCCGGGAAGGTTATGAGACGCTTTTGAACACAGACGTCGGGCTGGAACTTGACAACCTCGCCCGTCTTTTGACCATGGCGCGGGATTACGGCAGAAAGAACGGGTTTGCAGGGGATTTCTA
>JAEZIE010000178.1 GCA_023416175.1 Bacillota bacterium | reverse complement strand
GCATAGGCCTTATCGTTCAATATCGGATCGATCCGGATATCGCGTTCAAGCAGATCATGTGGTTTGGCGTCGGTATGCTGGCCATGGTGTTCTGTATTCTTCTGATGCGGTTTCCCAACCTGTTTCGCCGTATCAACTGGCTGCTCATGGTAGGCTCCATCGGCATACTTGCGGTGCTGTTTGTAATAGGAAACGAGGTATACGGCGCAAAGAACTGGATCACAATCGGCGGGCAGAGTTTTCAGCCCTCCGAGTTTGTGAAGGTCGCCACCGTGTTCGTGCTGGGCCACTGGCTCGCAAGCTCGCGGGACGTACGGGGTATATGGCCGCTTTTAGCGTATGTCGTTTGCGTGGTAGGACTGCTTGTGATTGAGCGCGATCTTGGGGCCGCGGTGTTGATCGGTCTCACGTCGCTAATCGTGTTCTATGTGGCTACCGGGAACAAGACGCTTACGCTGATGGGCCTTGCGGGCGGCAGCGTGGGGGCGGTAGCAAGCTATTATCTATTTGACCATGTGCGTGTACGCGTGGCCATCTGGAAAAACCCGTGGGCCACGTATTCGGGCAACGGCTACCAGATTGCCCAGGGGCTTATGGCCATCGCAAGCGGCGGGCTCTGGGGCATGGGGCTTACAAGAGGATCCCCCAAGCTCATTCCCGCTTATCATACGGACTATATTTTCGCCGTCATCTGTGAGGAATTCGGCGTGATATTCGGCGTATGCGTTATCGCTTTTTACCTTGTTTTCATTGTGCGCGGGGCGATGATTGCTTTGAACGCGCCGGACCGGTTTAACATGCTGGTGGCATTCGGCTGCACGGCACTTATCACGCTGCAAAGCTTTATTATCATCGCGGGAGTCATCAAGCTGATCCCGCTCACCGGCATCACGCTGCCGTTTGTGAGTTACGGCGGCAGTTCCATGATTGCCAGCATGATGCTTTTAGGCATATTGGAGGGCGTGGCCATACAGGGTGGTGAAACGCTGGAGCGTGCGCTCAAGGAGATGGCGGCATGACGGCGGCCTTTGCTGCATGCGCCCGGTCCGGAAGGGAGGGAATGGCGAAATGAATACGAGGAACAACATCAAGGGGCTTTTGATTGTATTCTGTGCCATGTTCGTGGTGCTGAGCATTTACCTGGTTTATACGGTGGACCAATATGGCACCCGCTGGTTCGCAAGCCCCTACAATACGCGTTTAAATGCCCAGAAGAACAACGTTATCGCCGGCGATATACTGGACAGAAACGGCAAAGTGCTCGCCACTACCGATTCGGATGGCGACCGCGTTTACATTGACGACAGTTCCGTGAGACGCGCCAACGCCCATGTGGTGGGCGATAATTATGGCCAGACGTTCGGAGCGGAGAACTTTTTTTCAAAATATTTATTGGGCTTTGACCAAAGCATATTCGAACGTATTACGGGTGCGTTTTCAGGCAAACCCGTCAACGGATCGGACGTGGTGCTTACAATCGACTCAAGGCTTAGCGATGCCGCCTATGACGCCATGAACGATTACCGGGGCGCGGTGGTGGTGATGAACTATAAAACCGGCGAAATACTGGCCTCGGTCAGTCAGCCGACATTCGACCCGAAGTACGTTCAGGAGTATTTGAATGGCGACAGGGAGCTTGACGAAAGCGCCATGGTCAACCGTGTTACCTCCGGGCGTTATACGCCTGGCTCCGTGTTCAAACTGGTTACGGGGCTTGCAGCCATACGGTATCTTCCCGGGGTAACGGAGCGTACGTTTACCTGCGACGGCCCCCTTGCGTTTGACGAAAAGACAGGTAAGTATCTTCCAGACGTACACCTTGCCTTGGATGAAAGCGGGCAGACGGAGAATGAAGCGCAGCAAGAAGGCGAAGAGCAGGAGAATCAGGCGGGTATGCTCCAGGGCTACCGCGTGTTGCGGGATTACAATGAAGAATACCATGGCGAAATTGATTTAAAAACGGCGTTCGCAAAATCCTGCAACCATGTGTTCGGGTTATTGGCTATGGAGCTCGGTGCAGACCGCCTGGCCCGTATCGCAAAAGAGGTTGGCATAGGCGAGGACTTTTTGTTTGACGATATGGTGACCGCCACAGGAAGCTTTGAAAAAGCTTCTTCGGACGTCAACACCGCCTGGTCCGGTGTGGGGCAGTATACGGATATTGAAACGCCGCTGCATATGTGCCTGCTGGCGGCGTCCATCGCCAACGACGGCGTTATGATGCAGCCCAAGCTGCTTAAAGAAGTAAAATCGGCCATGGGAGTCACCACCCACCAGCTTATCACAGAAACCGAGCGTAAGCCGATGTCCGCGGCGGAAGCCCAAATACTCGCAGGGTTCATGGCGGAGACTGTGAAAAACGGCACGGGGACGAGAGCCGCGGTTTCCGGCGTAACCGTGGCGGGCAAGACGGGTACCGCCGAGGTTTCCTCGGGCGAGGCCGCGCCCAACGCCTGGTTTATCGGCTTTGTGGAGGATGAAGAGCATCCGCTTGCCATCTGTGTGGTACTGGAAAAAGGCGGAAGCGGCGGCAGGAACGCCGCGCCCATCGCCGGCCGGGTGCTTGAGAAGGCGATTAATCTTGGCTATTAAGGCGCCAATGGATAGGACGCGCAGGATTTCATAGATTTACCTGTTTTCTCATGATTTTTCTTTAGAGGGGGCATGCTAAGGCATGTCTCTTTTTGCTGGTATTGGCAATAAAGAGAGGGGCAGGTTTTATTATGGCCAAAAGCCTGCCGGTTGCGCAACAGAGGAAGGCGGTGCTTTGGTTGCATCCGGTATTCATCATCCTGCTCCTGCTGCTATTACTGATCGCTGTGGCGTTGTGGTGGCCGGTCGAACTCATGCTCACGGCTGCACTTACCATGCCGCGCGGGGCGGAAGTGAAGCTGCAGGTCCGCTTTTTTAATGGATTGATCCGGCTCAACTACCGGCTGCGCGCCAACTTATTCGAGGAGCCTCCCTTGCATGTCCTGCTCTACCACGGGGAAGAGAAGCCCCGCGTATTATGGAAACCCGGGTGGCCGAAAAAGGAAAAACGGCCCAAGGAAGGCCGCATGAAGCTGCCTTTCGAGCGTATTTGGTGTCATATCCGCATCAAAAAGTTGCAGGCCGACCTTGAGGTCGGCGTCAGAGACGACGCGTTTTTGACGGTATTGTTTACGGGTCTGGTGTCCTCCTTCCTGCAGGCGCTTTATGCCACGGCAGGTACTGAAAAACGGGATGCGCCGCTTCAACTGCATCTGAGTCCGGAATTTTCAAAAGACAGTTTTCGGCTAAATTTGGAAGGCATAGCCTGCTGTCCGCCCGTCCATATTATTAGCGCCATCCTTATATGGCATTTGAAGAACAGAAAGGGGCAAGCAACAGTATGGCGCATCC
>JAEZIE010000163.1 GCA_023416175.1 Bacillota bacterium | reverse complement strand
TTTGAAGAAAGAAAGCGCCGGATGTTAAGCATGCTCTTAAGCAGCCTGGCGCACCACAACGAATCCATTGCGCGCGTGGCACTGTTCGTGCTGGGCAAGTACCTGTTTGGCGGAACCCTGGGACATGTAGAAAAATCCGACATGTTCCGGGTGCTGTTTAAGAAATTACTTCTGCTCGTTAAGGAGCAGAACCCGGGGAAGCTCACATTTTTCAGCAATGCCGCATCGCTCAATCACATTTACCGGTTCATCATTGAAGCAGAAACATCTTATATGCCCATGGATTTGGGAAAAGCGGATAAAGCCGTATTCTTTCCGGGCACGTTCGACCCGTTTTCAGCAAGCCACTTGGGCATCGTAAAAAAGATGCGCTCACTTGGGTTTGAAGTGTATCTTGCGCTCGATGAATTCAGCTGGTCCAAGCATACGCAGCCGCATATGGTTAGAAGGCGGATTGCAAACATGTCCGTTGCGGATATGTATGGCGTGTATCTATTCCCGGAGGATATCCCGGTTAACATCGCAAATCCTGCGGATCTGCAGCGGCTGAGATCATTATTTCCCGATAAGCAACTTTACATTGCGGCGGGAAGCGATGTAGTACGCAACGCTTCCGCCTACAAAAAAACGCCCACACCCGGTTCCATCCACGGATTCCACCATGTGATATTCCTGCGGGGCACGGAAAATGGTATGTTGCAGGAAGAGCGTATGCTCGTCCATAGCCGCATAACAGGCAGTATTACGGAACTCATGCTGCCGCCTGAGCTGGAGGAGGTCAGCTCCACCAGTATCCGGGAAAGCGTGGATCATAACCGCGATATTTCCGCCCTGGTGGACCCGACCGTGCAAGGATATATCTATGACAACGGCCTGTATTTACGGGAGCCTCAGGATAAGGAGCTTCTTCGCCCGGAAAACATGCATTTTGAAAGCGATCGCCCGGACGACGCGGAAGCTTGTAAGCAGTTATACGCCCTTGCGTTTGATCAGTTGTTAAAAAACGGGCGGCAGCACGGCTGGTCGGCCGATCACCTGACTGAGCTTTTGAAAAAACGCGGCGCACAGCTGGTAACACTGCGTCAAAAGAGCACAAAGGGCAATGTGCGCGGCGTCGCGCTCTATTACACGACAAGCGCGGCTGAGTTGTTTGCGGAGTTTGAAAACATCCGCCTTGCGGAGTATGTAAGGCGGCATACGTCCGGTAAAATCGCCGTGCTTGCGGGTATTTTTGTAAACAAGGGCTTCAGCCGCAGAGATACCATCCGCCTGTTGCTCAATGAGACGCTGGCGCTATGTCTGAGGCAGGACTATACGTATGCCATGCTGATCGGTGCGAATTGCCCGTTTGATGAGGAACTCTACCGTGCTTTGGAACGGCAGGGCTTTTTGCGCATGCCAGACCCGGTCAGAGGCGCTCCGGTTTATGCGGTGGATATGCGCACGCCCATCGCGGTTGTTGAGGATATCCATGAACGCATCAAAATGCCGCTATCGGCCGATGAGTCGGTTGTGCGCGTCATGCGTGAAGCGCATGAGCGTTTTTGCGCCGCGATGGCAGGTCTGTATCCGGGGAGGCTGGTGCTCTCCTTCCATGCAGGCGTTTTAAACCATGCACTGATCAGCAAGGTAATGCGCGCAAACGGTGTGGACCAGCTGGTGCAAAACAGCCAGGCTCTGGGCCAGTCTATGTGCGTGCCCTATGGCAAAACGCTGCGCGGCATGCTGGTACCCAACACCGTGACGAAAAGTCTGCATGTGGAAAAGATCTACGAGCCGGATATGAAGAGCTTCCATATCACGGAATATCCCGGGTATGCGACGCTCATCAATCAGATCCGCACCATCAAATCCTTCAACCGTCCCGTGCTGCTGGTGGATGATCTTTTACACAAGGGCTACCGCCTTGAGGCGCTCGACCCGTTGTTTAAGCAAGCGGAGCTCGACGTCAGGCAGATCATTGTCGGCCTGATGTCGGGCAGGGGTAAGGACCTGATGTCCGTACAAGGACGGGAGGCGGATTGCGTGTACTTTATCCCGAACTTGCGCTACTGGTTTGTGGAAAGCGAGCTTTATCCGTTCCTAGGAGGAGACAGCGTGGAACGAAACGGCAGGAGGCCGTATTTGCTGCCTTCTGTGAACCAAATATTACCCTACACTGCGCCTTCGTTCATTTCGGGTACCACCAGCGGCGCGCTCTTTGCGCTTTCCCTTACTTGCCTGACAAACTCCCGTGAAATCCTGCGCACACTGGAGCGCAGGCATCAAGAGATGTTCGGCTGCAACCTGACATTGAGGCGTCTGGGCGAGGCGCTTCACACCCCGCGCGTGCCCGACCGCGGCGGCTGCATGCGCTATGACCGCGTACTTTCCCCGAGCGTGTACGTGGATAACGATATTGAGCAGCTTTTGCGGCTGGAACCGATATTAAAAGAGGATTAAGCATGGCAGATTTCAAAACCATATACCGTGAAGACAGCGTATTGTATCTTTTGGAGCGCGATCCTACTTCTTCAAAAGCAAGCTTCTGTGTCACACATCCCGGCCATCTGGCTGGGGAGGAGGGAGCCCATTGGCTCAATTTGAACGCCCTTGCGGAAGTTGATCTGCCCGAGCGAGATTTGGCTTTGATCAAAGATGGACGTGCCCGTGCCGTCAATCTTGCCCATCCTGCTGCAAAAAGATTGATGGAAGAAAGCGGCGGTAATGCCCCGAAAAAAAGACGAGTCCACATACTCGCGCTGGGAGATGTCGGCGCTACGCTGCTGATGGGGCTTAAGTTGATGGGCGGAGACGTCGTTTCAGAAATCGGCATCTATGACCCAAGAGAAGCGTTCTTGGCCCGCTATGAGCAGGAAATAAACCAGATCGCGCTGCCCTTTGCTTATGATGCGATGCCGGATGTCACCATCCTTGAAAAGCGGCAACTTTTTTCCTGTGACGTATTTGTATTCTGCGCATCCGCCGGGGTGCCCGCCGTGGGTTCTGAAGACTCCGACGTCCGCATGGCGCAGCTTGAGTCCAACATGTGCATTTTAAAGGAGTACGCGCGCATGGCGCGGGACTCCCAATATCCTGGGCTGTTCGCCGTTGTATCCGACCCTGTGGATCTTCTGTGTAGGTATGCTTACCTTGAGAGTAACCGCAACGAAGAGGGGGAGAC
>JAEZIE010000084.1 GCA_023416175.1 Bacillota bacterium | reverse complement strand
ATACAGAGCCGCTGCTTCTGCCCGCCCGAAAGGTTGACGCCGCCCTGCCCAAGCACGGTATCGTAGCCGCCAGGCATCCGGCGTAGAAATTCATCCGCGCAGGCGATGTGGCAGGCCCAGTCGAGCTGGGCTTGCGTGGCGTTTTCGTCGCCCCATAGGAGGTTTTCGCGGATTGTGCCCGAAAACAGCGTGTTCTTTTGCAGCACCATGCCGATGGCGTCCCTGAGATGCGAAATCGGGTATTCCTTTACGTCACATCCGTCGATCCTTACTACACCGGAGGTCACGTCATACAGCCTTGGGATCAGCTGCACCAAAGAGGATTTTGCGGAGCCGGTCCCACCGATAATGCCCACCGTCTGCCCGGCCCCAATATGCAGGCTAATATCGGAAAGCACGTATTCTTTGGCATTCTCGCGGTATTTGAAACAGACGTGTTCAAAATCGATGCCGCCTGCGGTGACCGTGTTGCAATCTGGGCCAGAGATTAGACCCGTGGGCGCATGCATCACCTCATAGATACGGCCGACGGAGGTCATGGAGCGGCTGAGCATCAAAAACACGTTGGAAATCATCATCAGGGAGTTTAAAATCTGCATGACATAGCTTAAAAAGCCGGTCAGCTCGCCCACCTTCATGGTGCCCGTGTTGATAAAATTGCCGCCGAACCACAATATGGCCACGATCGTCCCGTACATCACAAACTGCAGGGCGGGCATGTTCAGTATCGCGTAATGAAACGCCCGCTCAGAGGCGGAGCGGAGGTTTCCATTGGCTTCGCTGAATTTTGCACACTCGCTCTCGCCGCGCGCATAGGATTTTACAGTGCGGATGGCCGTTAAATTTTCCTGGATGACGGCGTTGACCTTGTCGAGCATACTTTGCATATTGCCAAACACCGGGCCGAGCCTGTGTAAAATCCAGTACAGGAGTACGCCGAGCGTCGGCATGGCGATCAGGAACACCAGCGCAAGCTGCGGGCTCATGGATATGGTCATGATAAGCCCCATTACCATCAATACCGGCCCGCGCACAATGGGGCGGATGCCGTTGCAGACGGCGTTCTGCAAAACGGTGATGTCGTTGGTCAGCCGCGTAATCAGGGATGCGTGGCTGAACCGGTCCATATCCGCAAAAGAAAAGCTCTGCACCTTCCGGTACTCCGCCTTCCTTAATTCCGCGCCGAACCCCTGCCCGGCTATGGCAGCAAGACGTGCGTAAAGTGCACCCAATATAAGGGACAGCAGGGCGCAGCCAACCATGGTCAGGCTTTTGATGAGGATATAGTTTTTGTCCCGGGTTGCGACGCCGACGTCTATGATATCCGCCATGATCAGCGGGATAGCCAGTTCAAACACGGATTCAAGCGTTACACAGAGTATGCTTCCGGCCAAATGCTTGCGGTAGTTCTGAAAGTATTTTAAAAAATGTCTTAACATATCTCTCTCAAGAAAAAAGGCTTATTCGAGCACTTTTCCGGACAAGTTGTGGTACATGCGGCAGAGGTATTCTATAAACGCATCCTGTTCGGCCTGGGTAAACCCCTGCAGGGCGATCCCTTTCATTTCCGCACATAGCAGCTGCCATTTTAGATACGCTTCCCGCCCCTTGTCGGTAACGGAGATACACTCCGCGCGCTTTCGCTCCGCAAGGGGGGAACGCTGCACCAGCCCCGCCTCTACCATGTTATTCAGGATTCGGGATACGGTTGCGGGCCTGATGTCCAGTGCCTGCGCAATCTCCTTTTGCATGCAGTTGTTGCGGCGGGATAGGTAGTTTAATATCCTGGGCTGCCCCGGTGAAAGCCCGATCTTTTCCCTGCCCGGGCGAAGCCTGTTTTTCTGCGCGTGATAGGTATTATACAGCGCCATATGCAGCGGTACCGACATACATACCTCCTATAATTAGCTAACTAATGATTAGCATGCTAATGGTAGTATCCTATCAAGTGAATGTCAAGACGATTTCAAGTGAATTGTGATAGAGCGGATGTTATGGATTGCCCCAGTTGGAACGGAAATGTATCTGGCGGTAAACACCCGGCGTGACACCGGTATATGCCTTGAATACGCTTACAAAATGGCTCTGCGAGTGGAACGCTAAGTAGTTCCCGATTTCCTGCAGCGTGAAATCCGAAAATTTCAGCATGTTAATCGCAGCTTCCACACGCTTTTCGCGGATATAGTCCGAGATTGGCACGCCCACTTCCCGTTGAAACAGCGTTGAAAGGTAGGAGCGGCTTAATCCCACATGGGCTGCGATTTGATTGACTTCGATCGTTTCGTGCAAATGCAAATAGATATAATCAAGCGCCAAAAGAACGGCCCTTGGATATTTGTTCAGACGCTGCTTTGCCGTACGCAGCGCGAACTCCTCCATCATGACGCGATGCAGCGCGTTGATCTCCTCTATAGTCTTACACAGATCCATGCGCTGGATGAAAAGATCGCTCAGGTTATAAGCTGTTTCCTGGTTGAGGCCGCCCTCTATGGCGAACCGGGTCGCCATGGTCGTTGCGGCGACAAACAGGTACCGCTTGTTGCGGACCGGGTCGTCGGAAACATGGCCCACGGTATTCCCGTTGAATATGCGCGAGCCTTCTTCCACCGCACGTATATCACCGTCCCGCACGTATTCGTACTGCAGCATTTCCTGATCGTAGGCATGGTGGGAAAACCCGTCTTCACGCTGAAGAAAGGCCATATGCACGAGTTTCTTTTCAATATGTACGTCGCGCATCGTCAGACCTCGCATTGATCTCGAATTGAGTATAACATGGATCATACAAATCAAACATATTTGATATACGCAACTCGCTGATGTCTGATAAAGTAATATCGGGTTGATCCGATTTTGGCACGGAGGATGTATAAAAACAATATGGCAAGCTTGCTTCTTGTTGTCATCTATATTGCGTTCATTGGCCTTGGTCTGCCGGATTCGCTGCTTGGCGCGGCTTGGCCGGTGGCGCATATCGATCTGGGCGTTCCGGTGCCTCTTGCGGGGATCGTATCGATCGTTTCGGCGGGCGGAACGGTAATCTCCAGCCTGCTTTCCGAGCGTATGATCCGGCGGTTTGGAACCGGCGTAGTTACCGCCGCCTCGGTGCTCATGACATCCCTTGCCCTAATGGGCATGGGATTTGTGCGGGAGTTCTGGGTGGTGCTTTTGCTGGCCATACCTCTCGGCATAGGAGCCGGTACGGTAGACGCCGCGCTCAACAACTTTGTTGCGCTTCATTACAAGGCCACGCACATGAACTGGCTGCATTGCTTCTGGGGTGTGGGCGCTACGGGAGGCCCCATGATCATGTCTCTCTTTCTCTCGAAAGGCTTTTGGCATGGCGCATACCGGACGGTATCCCTCACGCTGTTTGGTATCGCTTGTCTCATCGCCTGTTCGCTGCCGCTGTGGAAGCGCATAGGGCAGAAAATCGCCGCGGCGTCGGAAGGAAGCCATACGGAGATCGTCCCGCGCCGGGTGCTGCTAAAACGCCCGGGCGCTGTGTTTATGTGCATCGCATTTTTCACCTATTGCGCCGCCGAGTACGCGACGGGGCTCTGGGCAAGCACCTACTTTGTGAATGTCAAAGGTATTGCGCCGGATGTTGCGGCCTCCTGGGCTTCCATGTTTTTCTTAGGCATAACTGCAGGCAGGCTTCTTTCCGGCTTCGCGGCGCTGAAACTTTCCGATCAGACGCTGGTGCGGATAGGGGAAGGCATGATTTTAGTCGGCGTTCTGATGTTGCTGCTGCCGCTCCCCAACGCGGTGCTCATCGCAGGGCTGCTGCTTGTTGGCCTTGGCTGCGCGCCGATATTCCCATCCCTATTGGATGAAACGCCGCAGCTGTTTGGCGCGCGGCACTCTCAGGGCATGATGGGGCTGCAGCTTGCAAGCGCGTATGCGGGCGGCACGCTCATGGCGCCGATGTTTGGGTGG
>JAEZIE010000051.1 GCA_023416175.1 Bacillota bacterium | reverse complement strand
CGCTATATCGCCCAGGAGGTATCCGACGGCATCATTGCCCCCGGTTACGAGCCGGAAGCGCTGGAACTTTTGAAGAAGAAGCGAAAAGGCGCGTACCTCATTCTGCAAATGGATCCCGCCTATGTTCCGCCTGCTGTCGAAAAGCGCGAGGTGTACGGTATAACATTTTTGCAGGGGAGAAACGATGCGCCCATCGCTTCTTACCTTTTAGAAAACATCGTAACCCAAAACAAAGAATTGCCTGATTTCGCAGTACGCGACCTGCTGCTTAGTATGATCGTCCTGAAATATACGCAGTCCAACTCTGTCTGCTATGCAGAAAACGGCCAGGCCATAGGCGTAGGCGCAGGCCAGCAATCCCGCATCCACTGCACGCGGCTTGCGGGGAACAAGGCGGATCTCTGGCATTTGCGGCAGCATCCCAAGGTGCTTTCTCTTCCCTTTGTGAGCGGCCTTGCCCGCCCCGCGCGGGACAACGCCATCGACCTCTACCTGTCCGAAGAGGAAAGCGAGGATGTGCTGCGCGACGCGGCCTGGCCGGAATGCTTTACTAAGCGGCCCGAGCGGCTGACATTGGCCGAAAAGCACGCGTGGCTCTCTAACTTCCGGGCGGTCTCTTTGGCAAGCGATGCGTTCTTCCCCTTTGGGGATAACATTTCCCGCGCGGTGCGCAGCGGTGTTGCTTACGTCGCCCAGCCCGGCGGCTCCATACGGGATGATCAGGTCATCTCCACCTGCGACAAGTACAGCATTGTGATGGCGTTTACGGGGTTAAGGCTCTTTCATCATTAAAAACGAGCAAGAGACTAAGTCACTTGCTCGAGTATGTTAAAAAAGGCATGCGTATATGTTCTGTATTTTCAAAGGTATCGCCACCTTCGGTGGCGACGATAAAATTTTTTATTTTATAGCGGGAGGGCTTCGCCCCCCGCGCCCCCTTGAGTACGGGTACTCTTAAGGAAGGGGGTTGGGGAAACGTAGTTTCCCCAAAGCAAAAAAATAACCGTCGGTGCTGAAAGCGCCGAACCTGGAAACCCTTTTCTCCCAAAAATCGACCTGCATGCCGAGGCATGCAGGTCTTATTTTTCCCAGTTTATTCTTCCGGCTGCTCCGCTTCTTCCGGCGGCTCCGGTTCTTCCGGCGGCCCCGCTTCTTCCGCCAGCCGGGCAAGCGTTTCCTCATCGATCGGGGTTAATAAGCCCTGGAGCAATTCCTGCGCCCGTTCATAGTCGGAAACAGGCACCAAAATCTGCACGCCGTAAATGGACGAGCTGACATAAACCGCGCCCGCCCCGCCATACCGAAGCTCATGTGGAATGCCCTCTTGTTCGAGCAAATCCGCAATCAGCCCTGCCTGCGCGTCATCCGGCACGGAGCAGAGCCTTTTGACCGTATCCCGCATGGCACATTCCTCCTTTCGGCCTCTCTTATAGTAATAATACCCGATCCTGATGGACTTTGTCAGCAACTCTTAATACTTCGTAGGAATGCTCTTGACCGCAATAATCAGCCCGTCGATCACGGGGGTTAACCGCATGGCACGCAGCATGTTTCCCTGAAAACGCAGCCTGCCGCTTTGCAGCGCGCGCCCCGCGTCAAGGCTGCCGTTTAGCACCTGGATAAACGTGGGGTATGCGCCTGTAATGACAAACTCCGCCGCAGGTCCTGCCCCCTCTCCCGCTTCCACTCTATTCGCGGCTCCGTTTTGAAAATTCAGATAGAGGAATTTTTGCCCTCCGCCCGGCGCACCCATGTGGCGGAAATTAACGGATGCCGTTGCGCCTCCGCTTCGTACCGGTGAGCCTGCCTGCAAAACCCTTTTCAATTCCTCTGTCCACTCGGGGCAAAGATATTCCAGCGGCATATTCGCTCCCTGCCTTTCATATCGACTTCTTTAGTATACGCGCTTTTTTTGCTTTACGGAACCGATCCACCGTGGCTCCAAACATGGCAACAACCGCAAACGAATAGCCGCGCCGCGCTATTCCCCGGACAATGCCGCCATAAATCCGCGTTTATCGCGAAAACCCATATTTTTTCGCGCCGCAGAAAGTCCACCGTAATTTCACTTGCCCCTACTTTTCTGTTTGGGTATAATAAAACCAAGATCAAATCAAAAGGAGGGGTTTACCTTGATACGAGTCATCTTCGGCGAAAAAGGCGCAGGGAAAACCAAGCGCATCATCGAAATGGCCAACTCCGCCTCGAAAGAGGGCAATGGAAGCGTCGTATTCATCGATGACGATAGCCGGTACATGTTCGATCTGACACGTGATATCCGTTTTGTGGACGCATCTCGATTTGAAATAGACGGCCCGAAAATGTTTTACGGGTTTTTGTGCGGGATCGCCGCACAGGATTTTGACCTGGAACACCTGTTCATTGACGGCTTTTTAAAGATCGTCCACCACGATTTGAGCACGCTTGAAGGTCTGTTCGAACACCTGAAGAAATTCGCTGAGGATTGTTCCTTGACCATTACCATCAGTATCAGCGGCAAACCCGATAACATACCGGAGTTCATAAAGGAATTCCTCTTCTAAACGGATCGTATCCATTTTAGGCTGCCCCATCCCGGTCATACCGTGGGGGGCAGCCTTTTTAAAAATTGAGGAGGCTGCAAAATGCAATACGTCAGCACCCGCGGGGGCGCGCCTGTTTCCGCCGCAAAAGCGATTGTGCAGGGCATCTGTCCGCTGGGCGGGTTGTATGTACCCGAATCGTTCCCGTCTCTGCCCGTAACGGCCCTAATGGAGCATAGCGGGGATTACCGCGCCATTGCGTTCGCCGTGATGCGGGAATATCTTGATACGCCGGAGGAAACGCTCAAAGGGTATTTGAAGGCAGCGTATTCAAGTAAATTCGATACCCCCGACATCGCCCCCACCGTACCGCTTTCCGACAACGAAAGCGTGTTGGAGCTTTGGCACGGGCCTACGCTTGCATTTAAGGATATGGCGCTGCAGATGCTGCCGTACCTGATGCGGGATTCTCTTTCGCAAACAGGCGAAGACAAGCAGGTATACATACTCGTGGCCACCTCCGGCGATACGGGCAAAGCCGCGCTTGCGGGCTTTTGCGATGTGCCCGGAACCAAGGTGCAGGTGTTCTATCCGCATGGCGGCGAGCCATGCACAGCTTTTACAGATGACCACCCAGGAGGGCAGCAACACCCACGTCTGCGGGGTAGAGGGCAACTTTGACGATACGCAGACTGCTTTAAAGCGTATTTTCCGGGATGAGAACGTCATAAGGGCCACCTCCGAAAAAGGGTATCGCCTTTCCTCCGCAAACTCCATCAACTTTGGCAGGCTTCTTCCGCAGATCGCTTATTATTACGCTTCCTACCTTGAGCTTTGCAGGATGGGACGCATAAAAATCGGCGACAAGATCAATTTCTGCGTACCCACCGGCAATTTTGGCGATATCTTGGCGGGCTACTACGCCATGCGCATGGGGCTGCCGGTCAATAAATTCATCTGCGCTTCCAACCGAAACAATGTGCTCACCGATTTCTTCCACAAAGGGGAATACGACAGCCGCAGGCCCTTCTTTAAGAGCATGTCCTGTTCGATCGACATCCTGGTTTCCTCCAACTTAGAGCGCCTGCTCTTTGAGGCTGCCGGCCGGGACGACG
>JAEZIE010000041.1 GCA_023416175.1 Bacillota bacterium | reverse complement strand
GGAAGTATTCCGGCCTCAACAAATTGAGCCGCTGCAGCCAAAGGAAGGTCGATGTGCGCCTTTCCGGTTTTCCCGGGCAATACGCAGGGGATGCCGGGAAAGCCCTCCTGAAACCGAAGACCCAACTCTTCATCCACCTCAAAGCATTTTGCGCATATCCCCGGACCTACGCCTGCAAGCATGCGTTCGGGTTTTGCGCCGTAACGCCGCTGCATCAGTTGCGCCATCTTCAGGCCGATCTTCCCTAGCGTGCCCTTCCAACCGGCGTGCGCCAGGCCAATACACCCGCGCTCGGGGTCTAAAAGATAAAGCGGAAGGCAGTCCGCATGGCCGGTGATGAGCGCAATACGCGGATCGTCCGTGATAAGGCCGTCGCAGGGGGGGAGTGGATCTTTTAAGTAGCCCGCGCCCGCATGGGAAGCGTCCACAGCGAGCACCGTCGTTCCGTGCTCAAAGCTGTCCATCACCATGCTTTCCCAGACGATGCCTGCGCTTTTTGCAAACAAACGGTAGTTTTCCATGACGGCTTCCCACTTTTCGTCGGGCCGCGTAAAGCTCAAATTCAATGTGTCATAAGGTGGCTTGCTGACGCCGCCTGTGCGCGCGGTGCAGCCATGGTTCACAAGCCCGGCACTGGTAAACGCGGGCAGCGTAAAAAAACCGATGCCGTTTTGTTCGCGGTATACATGGCCCCTTTGGATATGAAGAAGGGCGGTGGCGATATCCTTCAAACTTATTTCTCCCTGAGCAGCAGCTCAAGCTCCTGCATGAATGTGTTAATATCCTTAAACTGCCGGTATACGGATGCAAAGCGCACGTAGGCGACTTCGTCCAGTTCCTTGAGGCGCTGCATCACAAATTCCCCGATGCGGGCGGTGGGGACTTCCTGCTCCAAAGTGTTAAACACCTCGCGTACCACGTCCTCCACCAGCTTGTCCTGCGTGGCGGCGGATATGGGGCGCTTCTGGCATGCGCGACGCACCCCTGTGAGTATCTTTGCACTGTCAAAAGGTTCCCGGCGGCCATCCTTTTTAATGACCATGATGGGAAGCTCTTCGATTTTTTCATACGTGGTAAACCGTTTGCCGCAGGCCATGCATTCGCGACGGCGGCGTATGGCGGAGCCATCGTCGGTGGGGCGGCTGTCTATCACTTTGCTCTCCAGGCAGGCGCAGTACCGGCATTTCATACGGGTCCCTCCGTGTGCATATTTTTCAAGTTGAGTATAGCACAGGTTCCCCGCTGCCGTATAGCGATTTCGCTATTCCTTGACCGGCAGATCCACCAGGATGACGTCTTCACCGATTTTTTTAATGCAATGGCAGGAGATTACCAGTTCCTCCTCGCTGCGGATGATACCGAAAAACTTGCATGGACCGGGCAGTACGATGGCCACCAAGCGGAGGTCATTGCAATCGCAGATTTCCAGCTCGATATCGCATATCCGGCCCAACCGGGCTCCGTCGCAGACATTGATAACTTCCTTGCACTTGAGTTCGGTAAATGACACAATGTTTTCCTTGTCATGGCCCACATGGCGCACCCCCTTCCCTGAACTATATGTGCAAGAGGGGCCAAAAAACACAGGTAAGGGGGAGCTAAAGCGAATTTAACTAGACATATTCTCCGCCCAGGAATGGGAGGCGCAACCTGCATCTGCATAGCAGGGCGCTCCGTCGCCCTGCATACGCAAGAAACTGAGGAGCATCCATATAATTTGTCCCATCTGGCGACATGCGCGTCAGATGGGACACCCTGCGTAGAGGGTTGCTCCGTCAACCCTCTACGGAAAACCTCGCAAAAGTGGTGTATGCCACTTTTGCGAAATAGAAAAACCCGCTGATAAAGTCCGAGGACTTTGTCAGCGGCATAAAAAAACACCCGGCATAACCGGGTGCTGTATGCGTGGATCGTGTTACAACTGCGCTGTACGGCAATGGGGATATGGGAAGTTCAATAGGGTATCGGTAGATAAACTCAATATTTACGCTTCCTTGCAGCTTCCGCTTTCTTTTTGCGCTTCACGCTGGGCTTTTCATAATGCTCACGCCTGCGAACCTCCGCCAAAACGCCGGAGCGGGCGCACTTGCGCTTAAACCGTTTGAGAGCACTCTCAAGAGACTCGTTTTCTCCAACACGGATTTCCATTTTCCTTTATCCCTCCCCTCTGATGCAACGTTACAGCCGTACAGTTGCAGTGTGTGCAGCATGGCCGCGCAACACAAAAATATTATACTGGAGTGCATTCATGAAGTCAACTCAAATCTCAGGCGGTAAAAGGCGGACAGCTGTTTATTATAGCCGCATAGAGAAACACTTTCCCGGGCGGGAATTTTTGAGCGGCGACCGAAATTTCTAAAAAAAGTGCCCTCCGGCGGGGAAGTCCGGAGGGCGGCACTGGCGGTTGCTCCAGTGGGTTGGGGGGTGTCATCAGTGAACTCTTTGGTGACAAGTACAGTGTACTTGCTTTTCATGAACGCCCCATGAACCGAACGTGAACTTTTCGTGTTTCCTTTTTAGCCCTGGAGTGACGCTGAAAATGGGCAAAACACCCGTTTTTCACCGGTATTGTTAGCGAAACGCTTGGAATAAAATGGAACTTATTTGCTTGCTGCAGCTAGAAACATTCTGTCCAAATACTGAATTCCTGTGGCGGTGCGAAAGAGCTTTTCCCGAACGGAGTTGATCGTGGAAAAATCGCATTCGCCCTCATGTAGATTGACCAGAAAATCAGCTTCAATTAAAATCTGATAATCGGCCCCGTCTATCCCGGTGTACGTATGGTGCCTGCCGATAAGATAGCAGACTCGCTCGATGACCGCACCATCGATCCCCAAACCTGTAAGCAATTCTCGTGCCACGGGCGGCCCTTCCTGTTCCTGATAGGGGCCTGCATTGCTTTGATACTTTTCTTCGCTTGGCTTGATTCCGATGTCATGCGTAATGGCTGCGATTTCGAGTATCCGCTGCACGTCCAGCGGCAGCCCTTCGCACTCGCCTATGCTTTTTGCAAGCGCATATACCTTGAGAAAATGGTTGATGCGGTGAATCTCTCCCGCGTAATAGTCGATCATGGCATGAATGACTTTTCCCGTCATGTGTCTTCCTCCTTTAGCGGCGTTACGGTATCAATTGCATTCATCATACCGCTCAACCCGCACAATGCGCAAGCTGTTCGACGCTTGCATTTTGGGCTTTACAAACGGCCGCCGTTTCGCGTATACTTGCCAGAATATATGATAAGGAGAAGGTTAATGCGTAAAGCAAGGGGCGTGCTTATATGGCAGGGATTGCGTTTTGGCATGCTGCTGCAGCTGAGCATCGGGCCTGTGTTCGTACTGGTACTCCAGACCGCAGTGGGCGGAGGCTTTCTCGCGGCGGAAGGCGCGGTATTGGGCGCGGTACTGATCGACGCGGTTTATATTGCTGCAGCCATATTTGGGCTGGGTACTTTTATCAACCGGAACAAACGCGTTCGCCGCGCGCTGCAGTTTGTTGGCGCGGGCGTGCTCATTCTCTTTGGACTTATTACGGTATTGGGCGCCTTCGGGATATCCGTCCTTCCCAAGCTTGGGCTTTCGAACGTTCAGGCTGGGAGCGCTTTTGTAAAAGGCCTGCTACTCACATTGTCAAGCCCGCTTACCATCGTGTTCTGGGCTGGCGTGTTCGCGGCGAAAATGGGGGAGGAGCAACTGGAACAAAGCCAGGCGTTCCTGTTTGGAGCGGGGGCGGTACTTTCGACGCTGCTGTTTTTAACGCTGGTGGCCACGCTAGGGGGAACGCTTGGCGCGTTTGTAAGCGGAACGCTCATGGACACGCTCAATGTTCTGGTTGGGTTGCTGCTCATCGGCTTTGGTATTCGTACAGCAATCAAAAAGCCCGCATACGCGGGCGAGAAAGAGCAAGATTCAATTACATGAATGTAGACCAGTTGAACGCCTCAATGCATTTTAAATGCTTCGCGGTGGTGATGATAAACTCCAATTCCATCAGCGTCTGCGCTTCATCTTTAGAATGGATGAGCTGCAGTGCCGCCCGCAGATCTGAATCCAACTGCTCGACGGACTCATGGTGCAAAAACAGCTGCAGGATGTCCTTGGTTTCCCGAAAACGCGCGTTAAGCTGCTGCACGTTGTCCTGCGCCGTTGCCCAGTCCTCGCGGTGGACTGCATCCACGGTATTTTCCGAAACCATGACGATTTCATCGGAAAGCTCGCAAAGATACTGGCTGGGGAACACAAATAATGCGATCAATATGGCGATACTTACAACGTTTGCAATGCGTTTAGCCATCCGCGTTCTCCAGCTTTACATTCGTCTTGCGGGAACAGATGCGCGCACCCTTTTTCTCGTATCCTTGCACATGCAGCGTGCCGTCCGGGGACAGGCATGCAAAAAACACTTCGTTCGGGGAGGCATAGTCCATGGCTTTGAGCTGTTCAACCAGCCAACTATCCGTACAGCCGCAGTGCTTGAGCGCTTTGTGATGGATCTTGCCGTCCAGTATCAGCATTTCAGGCAGCCGTTCGGAATGCGGCGAAAGCTTGAGATCTTTGAGCGTGGGCTGCTGCTGATCGCCTTTTAACAATACGCTCAGGCTCCCGTCGGTTTCGATAATCGCAAACGCAACGTCACTGATATCAAACACATCTTTGTTGCGCAATTGCTCCATCAGGTCGCTTAAGGAGTAACAAGAGCTTCGCATGACGTCTTCAAGTACTTTCCCTTTGGAAATCAGAACCTGTGGTTTCCCTGCGAGCAGTTTTCTCACACGCTCGCTTTTCAACGACCCCCAAGCCGCAAGCTGCTGCAGCAAAAACAGCGCCAGTATGGGAATCACGCCGTAAACGAGCGGGATACTGGTGTCCGCAATGGGGTCGGACGCAAGATCGGCAATAAGCAGAGTAAAAACGAGATCGAAAGGCTGCAGTTCGCTGATCTGCCGTTTGCCCATCAGTCGGATTACCATGAATATCAGGACGTACAATATGATCGCACGCAAAAACAGAATGAACATAACATACCTCCTATCAAGTACTTTCCCCAAACAAAAAGGAAGTATGCCTGAAAGAAAAAACACACTGCTCTTTTGAAATAGAATTGGCGATTTTTACACAATTGGACATATTCTGAGGTAGACCACAAAGAAGCGAACTTTTGCCGCGCAATATGCGCGGCTTATGCATATAGTGAAAGAGGCGGCTTGGTTTCCATTGCCATCCGCTGCAATTCCAATGGGAGGTGAGCGTTTTGCCGAATATCTATCTGAGTCCCTCAACACAAGAATCAAACGAATATGTCACAGGCGGCAGTGAGGAATATCATATGAACGTACTCGCGGATGCGATGGAACCGTATCTGCGTGCAAGCGGTATCCGATTTACGCGCAATACGCCGGAAATGACGGCGAGGTCCTCCATCCGTGCGTCCAACGCCGGGAATTATGATCTCCACCTTGGGCTGCATTCCAATGCCGCGCCGCCGGATCGCTATGGAACCGTACGCGGGTCGGACATCTATTACGCACCCAACAGCCAGCGCGGGCAGACTGCTGCAAACATCATCGCGGAAAACATCCGGGAAATTTATCCCTTGCCCGATCTTGTGCGGGCCATTCCCACCACAAGCATCGGAGAGGTGACACAGACAAGAGCACCCTCAGCTTTTATCGAGCTTGCCTACCACGACAATGTAGACGATGCGGAATGGATCACCGAAAATACGGACCAGATCGCCCGTGCGATTGTGCTTGCGCTTACCGAGTATTTTAATACGCCTTTTGTGTGGCCGATTACACCGCGCACAGGCACTGTGACGCTAGCGAGCGGAAGACTCAACCTCCGGAGCGGGCCCAACGCAAACGCACCCGTCGTTGGACACATTCCAAACGGCGCGCAGGTTACCATACTTGGCCAGCTCGGGGATTGGTACTCAATTGAATATGGTGATAACTCCGGCTTTGTGAACAAGGCTTTTGTGCGGTAGCGGCATCAACCAGCAGGGGGGTCTTCCCATGGAACGAGAGTTTAAATATGACGCCGCGCAGGACTGGACGCAACCTTTGGAGTTGCAGTCTTCCCCTCCGCCAATTCAACGTCCCGCGTACGGCGGCATGAGCATTGATACCACCACCCAGGAAATGCTTCTGAACATGATCGGACGATACGTGATCTGCGAGTTACTCATCGCGCTCAACACATTTTATATCCGGGAAGGTATCCTGCTGCAGGTGGCGCAGAACTTTTTCCTGCTCTTTGACGAAAGCACGGACACGCGCGTGGCCTGCGATCTGCACGCGTTAAAATTTCTCACGGTATTCCCGTCAGGCGAGCGCCCAGGCGTGATGACGCAGGAAGAGAAGTGCGATTACCTTGGGCAATTAAAGGCCAACCAGAATTGCCGTATGCAGGCGCTGCCCGCGCGGCAGGAGGAAGGCGGCCAGCAGAATGTTTCCATGATGCCCATTTATCGTAACCCAACACCTGCGGGCAACACTCCCGCAATGCTGTATAGCGGCCCGTATCGTTAGCGTAGGCCGCAGGCAAAGCTCCTCGGGCAATCAGAAGGTTTATTAAAGAAAAAGTGCGCTTTCACGCACTTTTTTCGTACAATCTCGCTTTCGCTTATGATAGCTTATACCAAGCAATGGCATATATTGTCATATATTAGCATTATACCATCTGGGGGGGTGGAAAAGCAAAGACAGGCGCTGGCACGGCCAACGCCCGTCTTTATGGAAAGGATGAATGATTAAAACGAGTTGTTCCAGACCCGCATCAGCATGTTCCACGTTGCGGGGCCGACAATGCCGTCCGGTGTGAGCTCGAACATCCGCTGGAAGGCAATGACCGCGTTGCGCGTTTGCGTGCCGAACGCGCCGTCGGCGTTCACAGGAAGCAGCGCGCCATATACCGTGGAGAGGTCGTTGAGATAGCGCTGAAGCGTACGAACGGCGTCCCCGCGCGAGCCCTGCCGCAGCAGGTAGCCAGGGTAGGGGACGACTGTGCCCGGTAGCGGAAGCCCTTCGCTTTCCAGTTCGGCAAGGCCCGTTACGGCTACAAAAATGCGGGAAATCGCATACCATGTCGCGGGGCCGACAATACCGTCCGGGGTCAGGTTGAAAACCCGCTGGAAAGCCAGGACTGCGGCCTCGGTTTCGGGGCCGAAATAGCCCGTGGCGCTTGATATGGCGGGTATGGCGGGGTAATCCTGACGGATGCGGATGAGTTGGCGCTGTAATTTGCGTACATAGTCGTTGCGCATCCCGCGCCTTAACAAAAAGCCGGGATAGGAGCTTTCTATGCCGCGGATATCGGTTGCCTCGACAAGCTCGACATCGTCCCCGTAATAATACTGTATCATTTCAAGCGGCGTATAGCCGCGCTCCGACAGCGATACGGTACCCCATTGGGAAAGCCCCGAACAGGTGGTGGTGCTGCCGTTGCAGAAGGATGAAAACAGAGGTTCCAAGCGTCCTTCCCGGCGGGGATAGATGTTGAATATTTCATTTACCAGCCTGGAGATGTTGGAATAGATATTGCGCCCCTCCACAAACGCTTGGTCGTATGCGGTGGAGTTGGTGATCTGAAAGTTATAGCCGCGGGCCCTATACCAATCCGTAAATATGCGATTGAGCGCAAAGCCGACTTGTGCATGGATATTTGCGCGCAGGGAATCTTCCGGCCAGGTGGGGAATATTTCGCTGCTGGCGACATTCTTGATATAGTCCGTAAAGGACACGGTCACATTGCGGGCATTGGAGCCGGGCGCACCCAGATGCACGGTGATAGCCTCGGGGATATAGACGGTGGGCAGCACACGCGACTGCTGCTGCATGACGGCCACGCTGTCGGCAAGGGGGGCAAATACGGAGATAGCCGGCGAAAGATAGGGCTGAAGCGGAGAGGAAGCGCTCTGTTGCTGTTGACTCATAAGGTCGGGTGGACCGATGGGGTTCCTGGGCCCGGGCTCCAACACCGCCGGAGGCGGGATCTCTACGACGGTTTCCGTCGTCTGTGTCTGAGTCTGCGGCTGCGCGAACACCGCAAACATGGCAAATACAGGTGATGCCGCTTCGGTGGATGCTGCCGCAAGCTGCACGGGCAGTACGGAATCAATGCCGGGGAATACCTGCAAGCCCATAATGCGGGTGGGCACAAAGTCTGGTGCCGTAACTTCCACCGTATAACGGGAAAACGCATGGGCAGCTGTCGCAGGATCGAAACTTGCCGCAAGCTCGGGAGCGGGGAGCACAAAGCGTGCGGTACGCCCGCTTGCGTCTGTCGTGAGTTTATAGATGGAGCCAGTTTCTTCCGAGGTTACCGTAACCGTCGCATTTGCAACCGGCCGCCTCCGCTCCGTGGTTCGGACGTCAACAACAAGCGTTCCCTGCGCCATTTCCCGCACCATCCTTCTCGTATCAACCTGATGCAATATTCTATGCGGCAGGAAAGGGAACATGCTTAAAGGGCAGGCTATTGCGTCCGCGCTTTGGGAAGTAGCAGTGCAAAGACGAGCATAGGCAGCAGCAGCAGGGCGAGTATGGGGAACATGGGAAGATAAGTGCCATTTGAAGCGTATATATTCCCCGCGATTATCGGGCCGATGAGCGCACCAAAAATGGCGTGCAGCGTGACGATGCTATAATTGATGGCATAGTTGCGGCTGCCGAAGAGTTCCCGCGTGGCGGAGGCTGCAATGGCGGGAAGCCCGCCATACCCCGCGCCCAGTACGATGAGGCCGATCACTAAAAGGACGGTACTCTTCAACAGTAGCGCGGCGTATAAGAGCCCGATGCACAGAGTGACCATAAGAAAATTGAACAGCATGGTTTTCAATCGGCCGAACCGGTCAAAGGCAGCCCCAAAGAGAAGGCGGCTTAGCCCGTTGCTGGCGGATACCAGACCTGCGGCCACAGCTGTCAGGGAGACGGCTTGCGCCTCCAACGCAAGGGGGACCGCCTGTCCTACCATGGCGAGTCCAATGGCGCTGCCGACCATGCACCAGAGAAACAGTGCCCAAAAGGATAGGGTGCGCAGCATCTTATTTGGCGGGGTTTCAGCTTTCATAGAATCGATTGCATGGGCTGCGGATTTGGGCAATGCCAAAAGTTCCGTTTCAGACGGCGCGCGCACCAGCGATGCGCAGGCAAACAGAGCTACGGAAAAGAGCGCCGCAAAAACAAGGAATGTAGTACGCCAGCCGAAAGCGCCGATCAGCAGCGAAGCGCCGGTGCCCAGCAGCAGTGCGCCAAGTCCAAAGCCCAGCAGCAGCATGCCTGAACAAAAGCCCGGTTTATCCGGAAACCAGCGTCCCACGGTGGATAGTATGGCGTTGTAGCCTAGCCCTACCCCCAGGCCGCATAGCACGCCATAGGAGAGGTAAAGCCCCCAAAGCGAAGTGACGCGGGAAGCAAGCAGGAGACCACTTAACATACAAGCGGAAGATAGGCGTAGCACAAAACGGCTGGATTTCTTACGCAACAACATTCCGCTTACAAATCCGCCCACACAGAAAAAGCTCATGGAAAACGTAAACACCAGAGACGTCTGCGCACGGTTCCAGGCAAACATCTCTTCAAGGGGCTTTACAAATATGGACCATCCGTAGATGAGCCCCAAAAATAACAGCGCTGCCGCGCCATACAACAGCTGCAAATTCCGTCTGGCTTTCATCGAGATTCCCTTCCGTGTGCCGATATCCATGAGGGATGCCGGTTGTCTAATGTATCTTCGAGATGAATCGAAACCATTCTACGCGTACAAGACCCCTGCGTCAATGTATATGTGAAAAGTCGGCCATGTTGTGCCGATACTGGCGGAATATGGATGGAGTATGATATACTTTCGTTATCCGAATTTACTGGCGTTTCTATATGGCTGTTTCATCCATTACAACTCAAAAAGCATTTGGGAGGACGGAATATGACAGGTTTCCGTTTGCCGGAGCAGATGCTCCTTGGCGTGGCCGCCGCCGCTACGCAAATTGAAGGCGGGGACACGAAGAACAGCTGGTATGCATGGTACAAAGCGGGGCATATCAAGGACGGGTCCGATCCTTCCCGTGCGGCAGGCCACTATGACCGGTGGGAAGAGGATGCAGCCCTGATGAAAGAGCTGGGCATCCAAATCTACCGCATGGGCGTCGAGTGGAGCAGGATCGAGCCCCAAGAGGGGCAATTTGATGAGGTCGTTCTCGCGCATTACCGTGCGGAAATTGAACTGCTTCGCTCCTACGGCATCCATGTATTGTTGACACTTTACCATTTCACCAACCCGCTTTGGTTGGAAGAGAAGGGCGCATTTTTGCGGCCTGACGCGAAATCGCTGTTCCTGCGCTTTGTGGAACGTGTTGTAACGTATTTAGGTGATCTCGTGGACGATTACGTGACCATCAACGAACCCAACGTGTATGCCACGCTCGGCTATTTTTACGGGGAGTGGCCGCCGGGGCAGCGCTCGTTTACAAAAACCATGCAGGTCATGCGTACGCTGGCGGAGTGCCACATTGGATCATATGAGCTCATTCACCGTATCCGAAAAGGCATGGGCAAGGCGCATACCCGCGTGGGTTTTGCGCACCACATGCGCGTGTTTAAACCGCAGCAACAGAACAACCTGACCCACCGGATGGGGGCCAGCCTTTCTGAATGGTTTTTTCAAACTGCGCTTGAGCGTCTGTTCTACGAAGGGAAGGGCGCGTTCCCTCTTGGCAGGCCGCAGGGTGTCAAGCCGGGGCGATACTGCGACTTCCATGGTCTAAACTATTACACGCGGTCCACGGTCGCGGGCATCGGCGACGGGGTAAGAAAGAACGCCCCTGTCAACGACCTAGGCTGGGAGATCTACCCGGAGGGCATTGTGGAATGCGCCGCGCATCTTGATACACTTCATAAATTGCCCATCTACATTACCGAAAACGGCACCTGCGACAATACCGACGCATTTCGCAGCCGCTATATCGCGGAGCATCTTGAAGCGCTTACTCAGAGCGGCCTTCCGGTGGAGCGGTATTACCACTGGTGCTTTACGGATAACTTTGAATGGCTGGAGGGCGAAAGCTCCCGCTTCGGCATC
>JAEZIE010000002.1 GCA_023416175.1 Bacillota bacterium | reverse complement strand
GCCCAGATCAGCATATACTGCACGCCCGCGCGCAGCCTGCGCGGGGACGTGCGCTCAATGCCCATATTGAACGCGATTTTATCCGCCGTTTTAAAGCCGATGCCCTCCACATCCTCAACAAGGCTGTAGGGGTTATCTTCCACGCGCAGAATGCAGCCCGCGCCGTAAAGCTGGTAGAGCCGCATTGCTTGCCGCACCGTGATGCCAAAGCTAAGCATCTTCATCATGACGTCCCGCATGCCGCGCTGCTCAAAAAACGATTGGATGATGCCCTCCGCCCGCGCGCGGCCGATGCCGGATACCTCGATAAGCCGTTCCGGCTGCTGCTCCAATATTTCCAGCGTATCCAGGCCGAAATGGGCGACAATATTCTTGGCGGTGACCTCACCGATGCCTTTGATAAGCCCGCTGCCTAAATAGCTTGTAAGTGCGCTCAGTGTGGCGGGCGCCAGTATGGTACAGCCTTCCGCCTTAAACTGCCTGCCGTAGCTTTTATGGTCTACAAAGCTTCCAACGAGCTCCACGCGCTCTCCGGGGTTGGGCAGCGGCAAAACGCCGACAGCAACGGTCTCCTCGCCGCTGTCGTCGAGAAGTTCCAACACGGTATAGCCGTTGTCCATGTTACGGAATATGATGCGCGTGACCTCGCCCGTCAACTGCTCCATGAAACCTCCAGCCAAAAATTCGTTCGTATCGTTTCTATTATAAAGGCTTTGTGGGTGGATTGTATAGGGCGGCAAGGCTGCTCGATTTTATTGATTTTGTTTTTCCATATTCTTTCTTGCCTGCCTGTTGTTACGCGGCGTAGCGCCCCCAATTTCGGGCATGATAGTACATAACCCATTGTTTAGGAGTACCGAATGCATTTAAGTGTTGTTTTACTGCTTTGTTTGTTTATCCTCTGCGTAACCGGCGCCGCGCGCCGGCCGATGCATACCCTGGAGCTAAAGGATTCCTCCTGGGCAGCACTTTCCCTGCTGCTGCTTGCCGCAAATGCATTCAAAATACGTCCCGTATTTGAGTTTATGCTTAACCCGGCATCGCTTTTGCTTTTAATCGCGGCGGGCAGGTGCACACGCTCCTGCACGGGCGGGAAGCTCATGCAGTCCATCGCGCTTGCGGCTCCAGCTTCGCTTTGCATGCTGCTTATTACCCGCCAGTATGTTTCCGCCGCGTGGGGTGTACCGGAACCGGGATTTTTGCTTGCCCTGATCTGCGTCGTATTCCTGCTGCCGCTAAGAGCCACGCCGCAAGCTGCCCTCTTTGGCGCAGCATTAGCGCCCTTTTTGCTGGGCTTCTGGGAGGCGGGGCTTGACTTGTACGCGTTTGGATACACGATTGTTGAAATCGGCTCTCCCGTCGCGTTTGACGCGCAGGTAACCGGCATGTTCTTATTAGGGCTTCTGCTTTCGCTGCCAAAAAGACGCAAGGCCGGGGATACACTCAAGCCCGCGCGCAACCAATAGCTTTTCCGTACCACAACTATATTATTTTCTTTCCGCAATCATAAAGAATACGCATCCGTTACACGGATGCGTATTTTCTTGCCGAAAAGTCCTTACGATACTTTTGACGGAACAACTATGTGTATTGTTGTTTCGTTGTTAAAACAACAGAATATATCATACCGATCCTGTATGCTTAATCCATAAGAAAACGCACTGCGCCATCGCGCAGCTTGGAGGTATGAATATGATGCGCACCATCATAAAAATAGATGAAGAACTCTGCAACGGCTGCGGTCTTTGCGTGCAGGCCTGCCACGAAGGCGCCATCGCCCTCGTTGACGGCAAGGCCAAACTGATCCGGGACGATTACTGCGACGGTCTGGGCAATTGCCTGCCCGTATGTCCCACCGGGGCCATTGAATTTGAACAGCGGGAAGCCGCAGCCTATGACGAGGCCGCCGTAGAAGCCGCGCAAGCGCAAAAGGCTGCGCAGCATAAGCCATTTACAGGCTGCCCCGGCACCATGGCGAAAGCCATTGCCCGCAAGGAAGAGCCTGCCCGCGCCGCCATGGAAGAAAAAGCGCCCTCGGTCAGCCAGCTTGCGCAGTGGCCGGTACAGATCAAGCTGGTACCCGTCAACGCCCCGTATTTTAAAAACGCGCACCTGTTGGTGAGCGCGGACTGCGCGGCCTACGCTTATGCGAATTTCCACAAAGACTTTATGAAGAACCATGTGACCATCATCGGCTGCCCCAAGCTCGATGAAGGCGATTACTCGGAAAAGCTGACCGAGATCCTCATACGCAACGATATCAAAAGCGTCAAAGTCGTGCGCATGGAGGTTCCCTGCTGCGGCGGTATCGAATATGCCGTGAAGCAGGCGCTCCAAAGGAGCGGCAAATTCATCCCGTGGTCGGTTGTAACCATCTCCACGGATGGCCAAGTGCTAGAAGATTGAAATACTGTATGGGGCACTGCCCCATACCCCGTGCAAGGGGCGTAACGCCCCTTATATCCATGTTCTGAATTTGTCATAAAGAACGATTTCATATAAATATTTCGCAAAATCAGGAGGACGATTGACTATGAGCAACATGTTTTGTTTCCAGTGTGAACAGGTGGCGGGCGGCACGGTTTGTGCCGGTTCCCAGGGTGCTTGCGGCAAAAAGGAGGATACCGCCGTACTGCAGGATCAGCTGACCGGCGCGCTTGTTGGTCTTGCCCGCGCGGCAGAAGGCAAAAATCCCGATGCGCAGACCGACCGCATCGTGATGGAAGGCTTGTTCACCACTGTAACAAACGTTAATTTTGATAACGTTGTCGTACAGCAGCAGATCGAGGCCGTACGCAGGGAAGCTCTGCGGGTCCTTGGCGGAACGCCCGCCCAAGCTGCGCCCGAATATGATCTGAACAACCTCTGGAACGCGAACGAAGACATCCGTTCCTTAAAATCCCTTATACTCTTCGGTATTCGCGGCATGGCGGCATACGCCTACCACGCGATGGTGCTGAATCACACGGATGCCGAGGTCAACGGCTTCTTCTACACCGCGCTGCGCGCCGTAGGCTCCGATTTCGGCATGGATGCGCTGCTTCCGCTGGTGCTGGAGACCGGCCGCGTGAATTTAAGTTGCATGGCGCTGCTTGACGCCGCAAATACGGAATCCTACGGCACGCCCGTACCCGTAACCGTACCTCTTTCGGTAGAGAAGGGTCCCTTCATCGTCATCTCCGGTCACGACCTGCGCGACTTGAAGCTGCTGCTGGAGCAGACTGAAGGCAAGGGCATCAACATCTACACCCATGGCGAAATGCTGCCCGCCCACGGCTACCCCAAGCTGAAAGCTTATAAGCATTTGAAAGGCAACTTCGGCACCGCCTGGCAGAACCAACAGCACGAATTCGCCAACCTTCCCGCGCCTGTGTTGTTTACCACCAACTGCATCATGCCCGTAAGGGACAGCTACCGTGACCGCATATACACCACCGCCGTCGTCGCCTACCCCGGCATGGTACACGTTGGAGAAGAGAAGGACTTTACGCCTGTCATTGAAAAGGCACTGGAGCTCGGCGGTTACCATGAGGATACCCCGTTCACCGGCATCAACGGCGGCAGCACCGTCACCACCGGTTTCGGCCATGGCACGGTACTGAGCGTAGCAGATACAGTCATCAACGCCGTGAAATCCGGCGCGATCAAGCACTTCTTCCTGGTGGGCGGATGCGACGGCGCAAAACCCGGCCGCAACTACTACACGGAATTTGTGCAGAAGACGCCTGCTGATACCGTGATCCTAACGCTTGCCTGCGGCAAGTTCCGCTTCAACGACCTGGACCTTGGCACAATCGGCGGCCTGCCCCGCATCCTCGATATGGGCCAGTGCAACGACGCATACTCCGCCATCAAAGTTGCCGTCGCGCTTTCGGAAGCGTTTGGCTGCACTGTGAACGAGCTGCCGCTCTCCCTTGTGCTTTCCTGGTATGAGCAAAAGGCGGTGTGCATCCTGCTGACGCTTTTATACCTGGGCATCAAGAACATCCTTATCGGGCCTTCCCTGCCCGCGTTCATTTCGCCCAATGTATTGCACGTACTGGTGGAAAATTACAACCTTTCCCCCATCTCCACGCCGGAAGCCGATCTCAAGAAAATACTCGGCTAATTCATAGCAGTAGAAAGGGGCTGTCGCCGCAAATGGCGACAGCCCCACATTTTTCATGAATTCATAATATCCCGTTTATCAGCCAAACAGCTGCACCCAATATATTTGCTTGTCTACAAGCACCCAGGCCGCCCCGGTTTTTGTATAGTCCGCGCTCATGGCGATTGCCTTATGCTCCGGCGATGAAAGGAACCCCTTTACGGCCTCTTTCGCCGTGTACAGAGCATACTTGCCCAGCGCAATATTCTCAGCCTTAATGCTCTTATGTACGGTAGTGAACAAACCGCCTTTCGGCCTTGTGTGCGAGAAGCGCCGCGTCAGCTCCTCTGCCCGTACCTGTGCCGCCTGCATCAGGGCAGTATCCACCTTCAGCTCGGCTTTATCTGCCTTTTTCCTATGGCCGTTCATGAGATCGATGAGCTCTATCGCCATCTGATCGTACTCGCCTATTTGCACCTCAGGGGCAAGATCGGGCGAAGCCGTTGGGGCTGGAGCAGGAGTACCTTTGATGGGCAACGTCGGGGTGGACGACGCAGGAGGTACGAGCTTCGTATCCTTGAGCGACATCACGCCGATGATCTCCCCATGCCGCACGACGGCCTTTTCGTCGTCCAGCTTTTGAAGCACCGCAACCCAGTTGCCCTTATTTGCACGCGCTAAACGCGCGGCGGTCTTTCCCTCGCTCTCTTTAATATCCGTTCGCTTGAGCATTTCCACCCATTCTATTACGGGGCTTTTTTCATCATATGGAACCAGGCTCTCCCTCTTTACAAAGCCTATCAGCCCATCCGCTTTGATAAACATAAATTGTCCAAGCGATGTAAGCGTATAAACCGTCTGGCCCTTGCTTAACTGCGCGATATAGCGCACAGGCAGGCCCACAAGCTGCGTATCGGCCTTTATGCTCGCAATGCCCGTTACCGTTACGCTTTCATTCGGGGTAACCAGATATTTCGTTTCCACAAAACCCTTGATGGGGCCGATCTGTACCTCCGAAAAACCGTTCTTCATGTCGACCGTGAGCACCGGCATATTGCGGACGATGTAGCCGTGCGTAGCGGACTTTTTGCTGGGCTCCGAATAAATGGCAACCTTGCGCGAGACCTGCTGAATGGTCAGGTCCAAAGGGGCATCCTTGCCCGCAGCAAGCGTTCCCGCCGCGTTGAACAGCAGGCACACAAGCAAAACCGCCGCCAGCCATTTCGTGTTTTTACGCATACGAGTCCTCCCTTTTAAATTTTGAGGCTATGTATGACGCAGTACGCATCTGCAACCTATTATACCATACGGCAAAACCATATACTTGTTCTTCTGGAAATATCTTCTCGCAATGGGAAAGCAATTGAGCGCGCGAATACGCGGGAAGCCGATCTCAAAAGGATCCTCCGCCAACCTATTTGCAGCATGAACAACTCGCCTGAACTCAGGGCCGGCTGTAATTAGCCGCTGTTGCATCCGGCTTGCGAAGCGGAGAGGGAGATAGTATAGTGGAGACGTTATTTATTTGAAAGGAAGCAAATGCGTCTTGATGGATGAGTTCAAACCCGGCAGGTATCGGCATTTCAAAGGCAATGAATACGAGCTTTTATATCTCGCGAAGCACTCGGAAACACAGGAGAATATGGTGGTTTACCGGGCGCTGTACGGCGAATATGGCATCTGGGTACGTCCGGCTTCCATGTGGAACGAGATCGTGGAGGACGACAGGCGCATGAAGCGGTTTGCCTATATTGGGGAACAATAGTAGTGATCGCTTCGGCCTATTCAACTCCATTGTGAATACGCGATCGAGGCGGGCTTAATGCCCGCCTCGTTATCTTATTCTTTAAAGCGTTTCCGTTTCCGTCTGCTCCCGCAACTGCTCGTTTTCCTTTTGACCACGAGCGTTGGTGTTGATCTGGTTGCGGTAGACCACAAACCGGGTAAAGAGAAATTCCGTCACAAGGTTTATGACCATGGTGATAAACAGCACCAGGTATTCGTGCCATCCGATATCTGCAAGCGACTGCCCCCACCAGGTGGAAAGCGGCGTGAACACCAGGTAATACCCCGCCACCTTGAGCATGGCCAGGGGCACGTTGGCGGCGGATTTAAACGTAAACTCCCGGTTGAGCGTGAAATTGTACAGGACCGATATGACGAGCGCAGGCAGGTAGCAGGGCCAATAGTCCCATGGCGTCAATTGCTCCAGCGCCGTAAATACCAGCATCTGGATGACGCCAGCACTGACCGAAAAGAGGAAGAATTTGAGCGCCTGGACTGCGTTCTGCTTTTTGGTGAGCTTTTGCTGTTCCATAAACCCTATCCATCCCATATTTGTTTCATACAGCATAGCACCAAATACCAAAAAGAAAAAGAGTCTATATAGCGCGCCAGACGCATCCGCCTAAGCATTTATATAACTTGTCCTCCTATCCGCCAATTTTCATTCAAAAGCGGGCATCCTAAGACAATTCTATAGCGGTACAACTTGACGCGCATGCATGAAGTTGTTATGATATAGCCATAATAATGATTGAAAATATCATATTTGTTGATATATATAACATCCGATATAACATTTCATGAGGAGGACGACATGGCGACAGCGGTCATTATGCCCAGACAGGGTCAGTCCGTGGAGAGCTGCATCATCACGGAGTGGCACAAGCAAGTAGGCGATACGGTACAGGAGGGCGAACCTCTTTTCACGTACGAGACGGATAAAGCAACGTTTGAGGAGCCGGCCAAGGCATCCGGGACGTTGCTTGCGCGCCTTTTTGAGGTAGACGACGACGTGCCCGTGTTGGTCAACGTCGCCGTGATCGGCACACCGGGAGAGGATATCTCCGAGTTTACAAGCGGCACTGCTGCTGCACCTGCAGAAGCAGCGCCCATACCGCAAGCGACCCTCGCTGTAGAAGCAACCCCCATTGCTCCTGCCGCGACTTTATCTCCCTCAACTGATTCTGCGGTATCCCCCCGCGCACGCGCCACAGCGGAACGCCTGAATGTCGCGCCCGAATACGCCGTTCCTTCCGGCCCGCATGGCCGGATCATTGAACGGGACGTCGTGACGCTTGCCGCTTCCGGCGCGCGCGCAACCGCCGCAGCGCTCAAGGATGGGGCGCCCGCATTTGGGGGCACCGGTATTGGCGGCAGGTTCCTGACCACCGATATCGCGACAGTGGAGCACTCTGCTGTCGCAGCATCGCCCGCAGCAGCCGTTGCATCCGTGGTATCGGCCGGTTCTGTTGCGGAATATGAGGACGTGAAGCTGCCCAACATCCGCAAGTCCATCGCGAAGGCAATGCACGCTAGCCTTGCCACCATGGCGCAGCTCACCCACAGTTCTTCCTTTGACGCTTCCGCGATCCTCGCGCTGCGCAAGCAGTTAAAGGCCGCGCCTGAGCAGATGGAAGTGCCCAACATTACGTTAAACGACATCGTGCTGTACGCCGTTTCCCGCGTGCTGCCCAGGCACCGCGATATGAACGCGCATTTCCTGGACGACAAGATGCGCTACTTCAACCACGTACACCTCGGTTTTGCGGTGGATACGCCGCGGGGCCTTTTGGTGCCCACCA
>JAEZIE010000219.1 GCA_023416175.1 Bacillota bacterium | reverse complement strand
CTTTGGCGGGATTTCCTCTACGAGGTCTCCAAGGGCGTAAAGGCGCTTGGACTTACCGCGCTGTTTGATTCCAACGGCAGCTATGATTTTGCAGCCGATCCTGCGCTTCTATCCGTCTGCGACGGCGTGATGCTGGATGTGAAATGTGCAAACACAGACCGGCACCTGCAGCTTACGGGACAAACGAACGACATGGTGTTAAAAAATCTTCGTTTCCTTGCCGAAGCAGGCAAACTGGAAGAGGTGCGAACCGTCGTGGTGCCAAGCGCTTTGCCCAACGCGGATACCGTAGAGCAGGTATGTAGCATCCTCGCCCCCCATTGGAAAGCTGGCAGTCCCATTCGCTATAAGCTGATCCGCTTCCGCCCTTTCGGCGTACGCGATGAATACCGGGCGCACGCTGTGCCCGACGACGCCGAAATAGAAGCGCTTGCAAGTATGGTACGGCAGGCGGGCTGTGAAAGAATATTGGTGGTATAAGATGACAAAGGAACCCCTGCATATACTCATCGATGCCGATACGGGCATTGATGACTCCATTGCGCTTTTATACGCGCTTAAAAATCCCGCTATCCGTGTGCATGGCGTTATTGCCAGCTTTGGCAACGCAACGGTGGAGCAGGCGGCGGAAAACACGCTGCGCATTATCCAGCTTGCTTCTCCCGGGTATGATGTGCCTGTGGTCTTAGGGGCGGACAAACCGCTCAACGGCGAATGGAAGGAAGGCCCCACCGTCAGCGTGCATGGAGAGAACGGCATCGGCGGGGTAACGCTGCCCGCTTCTATGCAGCAGCCGCTTACGGAATCCGCAGAACGCTTTCTTTCGAACACCGCAAGGGATTTGGGCGGCAAGCTCATGCTTATAACCCTAGGCAGGCTTACAACGCTTGCGCGCGCATTGGAGCAATATCCCTCCCTGAAAGAGGATCTTGCTGGCGTTGTATCGATGGGCGGCACGATCTATACGCCCGGCAACATCACCTGCTGCGCGGAAGCCAACATATTTGGCGACCCGGAAGCCGCGGATTATGCGATGTGCTCCGGTATCCCCTTTACACTAGTCGGGCTAGACGTGACAACCAAGACGCGCCTGACGGTACGTCAAATACAGGCTTCACTTACAAACGCTGCGCCGGATGCACGCCTGTCTTGGGAATATATTGAGGCTGCCACCCGGCACTATATGGACTTCTACCGGAGGGTGGAGGGCTGTGACGGCAGTTCTCCGCTGCACGATCCTTCCGCCGTAATCTGCGCGCTGCGCCCTGAATTGTTCACCATTCGTTCCTTCCATGCGCATGTGGAGTGTGGCGGAGCATACTGCCGCGGCAAAGTTGTGGTAGACGAACGTTGCCGTCCCTTTGTAGGGCCCGTGATACAGGCCTGCGTAGATGTAAATGAAAAGGGCGTGCTTGATGAGCTATTTGGCGTATTGGGTGGAACGATTACATAACTTTGCATTTTTATAATGTATAGGCAATTTTGTACAAGTCGCCCTTGCTTATTTATAAGTTCTGTGAATATTTCTGCCAACTGCTAGGGTGCTCCGACCAAACAATCTGGGCCTCGATTCATACAAAGGCGGCTTGTTTTGGTCGGCAAGCTGCTGTGGGCTATACAAGTGATTTGGTAGGTTATAAGTGCAATCAATAAGAAAAGATAAATTTATCCGATAATATTCGGATTTAAGCGAACATAATTTTAAATTAATCCTATTGACTGGCTGTTTTCCGCGTGCTATGATTTAGACAAATCTTGCATCCAAAACGTAACTTGTATAAATAATGTACAGCGTGGTACAAAAATGACTTGGCCCAAGCTGCTTTTGTCGTGCGCTTTGGCGGCAGGATTATATTTAAAGTTTGAACGGAGGAAAGAACATGAAAAAGCTTACGGTTATGGTGCTTGCCTTGCTGCTTGTATGCGGTATGGTGGTCTCCTGCGCTGCCCCCGGCTCCGCCCCATCGGAAACCCCTGCGGGATCCGCTCCTGCCCCTGAGCAGACCGAACAGGCGACACAGCCTGAACAGACAAGTGCAATGAAGGCGGCGTGCATCCTCGGCGTCGGTGGTCTGGGCGACCAATCCTACAACGATCTGGTATATGCCGGCATGAAGAAGGCCGAAAGTGACCTCGGTGTTGCCTTCGACTATGCAGAGCCCAAGCAAATTTCCGAGTTCGAGCTCATCATGCGCGACATGGCCAGCTCCGGCGAATATGGCGTAATCGTCTGCGTCGGTTTTGACCAGGTGGATCCCCTCACCAAAGTCGCTCCCGAATTCCCCGACCAGCAGTTTGCCCTGATTGATGGCGAAGTAACGGGTGACAACATTGCAAACTACACCTGTAAAGAAGAAGAAGGTTCTTTCCTCGTGGGAGCTCTTGCGGGCCTGATGAAGAAGAATGCCGCAGCTTACGGCGTTGCGGACAACAATCAGCTTGGCTTCATTGCAGCAATGGAAATTCCCCTTCTCGTCAAGTTCAACGCAGGTTACCAGGCTGGCGCTAAGCTGGTAAATCCTCAGATCAACGTATTCACCGATTATGTAAGCGGCAACAATCCGTTCAGCGATACCACAACTGCAAAAGAAATTGCGCTCAGCCAGTTCGATAAGGGCGCGGACATCATCTACCATGCTGCGGGCGGTTCCGGTCTTGGCGTGTTCCAGGCGGCAAAGGAAAAGAACTTTAAAGCCATCGGCGTCAACTCCAACCAGAACGTATTGGATCCGGATCATATCGTAGCCAGCATGTTGAAGCGTGTTGACACCGCGGCATTTGAAATTGTAAAGGCAGCATGTGTAGATAGCAATCTTGCTGTGGGCACGACCACCATACTTGGCGTGAAGGATGATGGCGTAGGCTATACACTCGAAGGCAGCAATATCAAGGTCAGCGACGAAGATGTGGCGGTCATCGAATCCTTAAAGGAAAAGGTGAAGGATGGCAGCCTCGTCATTCCCACCACGCTTGAAGAAGTAGATGCGTTTGTCTCGGCAAATGCGATCGGCTAAACGTTAATCCCTGCCGGTCGGCGTGGAGACAGCGCCGACCGGCCCTTACTTTGTTTATGTTGACCTACTCACGAATATTGGGTCTTATCACAACACGGCGCACATTCCTTACCATATGAAAAGAGGTGGGCCTTTTGCTGGCAGTAAACATGCGCGGCATTACCAAACGCTTTGGCAATATGACCGCGAACGATCATATCGATTTTCAAGTCAAAAAAGGCGAGATCCATTGCTTGCTGGGCGAAAACGGGGCGGGAAAATCCACCCTGATGAAGGTCCTCTTTGGTTTATACCGGCCCGAGGAAGGTTCGGTGGAGATTAATGGCAAGCCTGCGGGTCAAATGAATCCACGTATGGCCTTTCAGCTTGGCATCGGTATGGTGCATCAGCACTTTATGCTCATCAACAACTTAAGCTGCCTGGAGAATATCATATTGGGCAGCGAGCCGGGCCGGGTCGTGATAGACAAAAAAGCGGCGCGGCAGACGGTTAAGAAGCTTTCGGACCAGTACCATTTTGACGTAGATCTGGACGCGCTGGTATGCGACCTTTCCGTCGGCAT
>JAEZIE010000170.1 GCA_023416175.1 Bacillota bacterium | reverse complement strand
ACGCCGTCATGCGCCCGCTTGTGCAGTTGGAAAAGTTGGGTGTGCATTTTAGCCGAATCCCTTGCGATACCGACGGGTGTATGGATATTGAGGCGTTTGAGAAGATGTTTCGTCCCGAAACGCGGCTCGTCGCCGTCACGCATGCGTCCAACGTGTTCGGAACCTTGAACCCCGTTAAGGAGATCTGCCGTATTGCGAATGCGCATGGCGTCCCTGTGCTGCTCGACGCCGCGCAGACCGCGGGGCATTACCCCATTCATTTTGAGCATCTTGGTTTATCCGCTCTTGCCGTGCCCGCCCACAAGGGACTTTTAGGGCCTTCGGGCATCGGCGGTCTGCTTTTATCCCCCGCATTTGCAAATGGATTGACGCCGCTTGTTGTAGGCGGCACGGGCAGCTTTTCGGACAGCGAGGAACTGCCGCCCATACTGCCTGACCGCTTCGAAAGCGGTACGCCCAATATCCCTGGGATCTACGGCTGGGAAGCGGCGCTTGCTTTTATAGAAGAAAAGGGCGTTCAGAACCTGCGCGCGCAGGAAAGCGCCCTCACGGAGCGTTTCCTGAGCGGAATAAAAACGCTCCCAGGCGTACGCTTTGTGGGAGCGCTTTCGCCGGAGGAGCGCGTGGGCGTCGTGTCGCTGGACTTTACCGGCCGGGACAACGCGGAGATCGCGTTCGCACTGGAACGGGAATACGGCATACTCACCCGTTGCGGGCTACACTGCGCGCCTGGTGCACATAAGGCGCTTGGAACATTCCCACAGGGGACGGTGCGGTTCTCGCTCGGATGGGCGACGACGGAGAGTGAAATTGATGCGGCAATAGAGGCAGTAAACGAATTGACAGCAGCAAAATAAGGACGATCCTTTCGTACGAAGTGCATATTGAAAGGGGGATAGTAAAATGATACTGAGAGATAATGTTATGGCACTCTTGATAGATGTCTGTCCATCGTTTGCGAATATGTGGGAAGAACATTTACAGGATATATGGGACAGAAAAAGTGAAACTATATTATATACAGATTTTTCAGAGTTTGCGAGGCATCTATTTTCATTGATTAAAGACAACCACTTCGACGAGTTTCCAAAAATTTTTGAAATGGTTGAACACTTAATAAAACAAGGAGATTCGTTTGTTCAACAAGCGGTTGTAGTGGGTTTACTTGAAGATTTTCAGAATAACCTTTTGAGCAACAAATATGAGTTAAGCTTGGTAGAAGGATATTTAAAATTTGAAACAAAAAAGTACTGGGACAAAGGAATACAGTTTTGGAATGGAGAAATACCGTATATTTTTAATAATTAGTTTTGCAATTAGCACATGACAAGAATAGTTTAGCGGCTAACTGATTTCTAAAAATCAACATTATGCTTTAACAGAGCCTTTTAACAAAGAAGAGTTCCAAAATCAATATCAAAAAAGGTATACGCTTTCTTTTGCTTCTTGCCCCGATTTGATACATTCGGGGATCTTTCAAGGACTGATGTGTAAGCCGTATGGCTTACACATCCGATCTTTCATTGGAACGAAAAGAAACGTTCCTTTGTCACTTCAAATAAATCCGTTTCTCCTTCGGACTCATCACCACCCCAACCCGTTGCGCGGCGGGAACGACTGGTTTCAGCTCCTCGAACAACGCATCCGCGTCCTCCGGATGCACCGCCATTAAAAGACCTCCCGCCGTCTGCGGGTCGTACAATACATCCTGCACGGCAACCGGCACGTCCCCTTCCTGCACGGCGGACTGCGCAAACGTACGGTTTCTGTACATGCCCCCGGGCAGTATACCTTGTCTGGCAAATTCCAGCGCTTCAGGTATGATACTGATCTCCTTTGTATGCAGTTCCACGCTTACATCCGAGCCCTGCGCCATCTCATACAAATGCCCCAGCATGCCAAAGCCCGTTACGTCCGTGCAGGCGTGAACGCGGTATTTGACCATCGCGTCCCGCGCCGCCTTGTTGAGCGTGGTCATCAGCGTCCGCGCAAGCGCCTTACTCTCTTCGCTTGCAAGTTCCGCCTTGGCGGCAGTGGTGAGTATGCCAATGCCAAGCGGCTTTGTAAAAAGCAGCACGTCGCCCGGCTTTGCGCCGCTGTTGGTCAGCACTTTGTCCGGATGGATAAACCCTGTTACAGCAAGGCCGTACTTGGGCTCGTCATCCAATATGCTGTGACCGCCCGTTATGATGGCCCCCGCCTCGTAGGCTTTGTCATATCCGCCGCGCAGCAGCTGATGCACGGCGTCCTTGGGCATATCCTCCGGGATGCAGAGGATGTTCAACGCAAGCCTGGGCTCCGCACCCATGGCGTAGATATCTGAAAGCGCATTCGTCGCGGCGATCTGCCCAAAGAGGTACGGATCGTCTTCAATCGGCGGGAAGAAATCCACCGTCTGCACGATGGCGAGCGTATCACTCACTTTGTACACCGAGGCATCATCGCTTTTATCGAACCCTACGATTAGGTTAGGGTCATGATGAACCTGAATGCCTTCCAGTAA
>JAEZIE010000121.1 GCA_023416175.1 Bacillota bacterium | reverse complement strand
TACAGAAGGCTCCCCCATACCGGGGGAGCCTTCGTTTTTCCAACATGGAATTTACTTTACAATATTAGCCCTTGGGTCCGGCTTCCACGATATGCGCGGGCATATCCTTGTACTTCTGGAAGTTCTTAGCGAAACGGCCGGCCAGATCCTTTGCCTTGGCGTCATAGGCAGCCTTATCCTTCCATGCTTCCCTGGGGTTCAAAACTTCAGCGGGAACGCCGGGGCAGGAGGAGGGAACCAGTACGTTGAAGTTCGGGTCAAGCACGAACTCGCTCTTTTCCAGTTCGCCGTTGAGCGCTGCGGAAACGATGGCGCGGGTGAACTTGATGCTCATGCGCGGCACTTCGCCCGCAGGGCCGCCGGACCAGCCGGTGTTCACCAGGTAGACGTTGGCATTGTACTTGTTGATGTACTCGCCCAACAGCTCCGCGTAAACGGAAGCGCGCAGCGGCAGGAAGGGAGCGCCAAAGCAGGTGGAGAAAGTGGCCTGCGGTTCTTTTACGCCGCGTTCCGTGCCCGCCAAACGCGCGGTATAACCGGAAACGAAATGGTACATGGCCTGGTCGTTACCCAGCTTGGCAACGGGGGGCAGCACGCCGAACGCATCCGCTGTGAGGAAGATAACGGTCTTGGGCTGGCCGCCTACGCCGGGGATGACGCAGTTGGGGATGTACTCTACAGGATAGCCAACGCGGGTGTTCTCGGTGATGCTGTCGTCGTCAAAGTTGAATGTGCGGGTAACGGGATCCATCACGACGTTTTCAACCACGGCGCCGAACTTGATGGCGTCCCAAATCTGGGGTTCAGCCTCTTTTGAGAGGTTGATGCATTTTGCATAGCAGCCGCCTTCAAAGTTGAAGATACCCTCGTCGCACCAGCCATGTTCGTCGTCACCGACGAGCTTGCGCTCGGGGTCGGCGGAAAGCGTGGTCTTGCCGGTTCCGGAAAGGCCGAAGAACAGCGCGGAGTCGCCATCCTTGCCGATGTTCGCGGAGCAGTGCATGGGGAACACGCCCTTCTTGGGCAGCAGGTAATTCATGATGGTGAAGACGGACTTCTTCATTTCGCCGGAATAAGCGGTACCGGCGATGAGCACCATCCTCTTTTCAAAGTGGACAAGGATCGCCGCCTCGGAATGCGTGCCGTCCAGTTCGGGTACGCACTTGAAGCCGGGCGCTGCAATTATGGTATACTCGGGGTCAAAGGAAGCAAGCTGTTCTTCGGTGGGCCTTAATAGCATCTGGTGGATAAACATGTTCTGCACTGCCAGCTCATTCACAACGCGGACGTTGACCGCGTAGTGCTCGTTCGCGCCTGCATAACCGTCGAAAATGAAGATCTCACGGCCCTGGAGATAGGCCATCATCTTGCCATAGATCGCATCAAATTTTTCGGGCGTGAAGGGCGCATTGACCTTGCCCCATTCGATCTCATCATGAACCGAGGGGACATCCACCACGAACTTGTCCTCCGGAGAGCGGCCGGTATACTTGCCTGTATAAATGACGAAAGCACCGGTTTCGGAAAGCGTTCCCTCTCCACGTGCGAGGGCCTTTTCGGTGAGGACTGCGGGGGAGAGATTGCGGTACACGGCCTTAGGAGCGATGATGCCAAGTTTTTCACAATAGTCTTTCATTTTCTGTTTGGTTACTCCTTCCAGTTATTTGGTATTATAACGTCTTTGTTATAACCATGAATTATAGAAAACGACCCTAATATCACTCTGGCAGTAAGCTTTGCAGCAAATTGCGGGGCAGTAGTCGAAAATCACCCATTTTGAAATATTTTACCTGAAAACGCTACCGCTGGCAAGTGAAATTTTAAATTTTTGCAAGATAAAACCTCCCATCATGCAAAAAAACTCCTGTTTTTATTGAACAGCCCGGCAGGATATATTGTTTCCCGGCCCCGCGTGGTATACTCTAAAGAAAAAAGGAGCTCAAAAGATGAACAAGCTCTTGTTGATGGGTACGGGCGGAACAATTGCATGTCTGCCGACAAAAGATGGGCTCGCTCCACAAATGTCCGCCGCCGAGCTGTTGACCTTTTTAGCCGAGCCAGTTTCCGATATAGACTGCCGCGACCTGTTCGCGCTTGATTCTTCCAATATACAGCCCGAAGAATGGCGGCTGATGGCTAGCCGGATATTCGCCGTAAAAGACGATTACTGCGGCATTGTCATCACCCACGGTACGGACACGATGGCGTATACCGCCAGCATGCTTTCCTTTATGCTTCAGGGCATCTCCATTCCGGTAGTGATTACCGGCGCGCAGTATCCCATGTTTTATCCGGATTCGGATGGGCGTACCAATCTGTTTGACGCATTACTCGCCGCCCGTGCGCTGCCCGGCGGGTTTTATGTGGCGTTTGGCGGGAGCGTCATGCTGGGCTGCCGGGCAGTGAAGGTCCGCACCACCTCGAGAAACGCTTTTGAAAGCATCAACAGCCCGTATGTCGGCGTATGCGCCGGGGGACGTTTTCTACCGCTTACACTGCCGCAGGAGCATGCCGAGTTTTCCTACAACGATACCATCGATTCGAATGTCGCCCTACTAAAACTTGTGCCCGGCACCTTGCCGGCTCTGTTTCGCACGCTGCCCGACTGCGGATACAAAGGTTTGGTGGTGGAAGCGTTTGGGCTGGGCGGCGTACACAACATTCGGCGTGACCATACGCAGGCAATTGTCAGCCTGTTAAAGGAGGGCATGCCCGTCGTACTCTGCTCCCAATGCCTATATGAGGAAAGTACGCCTGCGCTTTATGAGGTTAGCCGCCCGCTATTGGATG
>JAEZIE010000028.1 GCA_023416175.1 Bacillota bacterium | reverse complement strand
AAAGAACGTCTTTAAATCCACCGCGTAGCCGTAGCGCGTGAGCACGGAGGTCTGGCTTTCAATGCCGCGGAAATAAGTGCCGCAGCAGCTCGGAAGTTCGTTTAACAGGGTGCGCAGCTTTCGCGTGAATTGTTTTGTATTTTTAATGGAATAGATTTCGGACATATGTTCTCCAAAGCAATTTTCAATAACCAATGTATTAAGTAAAGTATACCATATATGGGTTTTAACGAATAGTATAATCTTATACTATGCATGGAAAAGGGAAGGGGCCCATAGTGTTTTATTCGGTTTACGCAAGATCTTTTCCCAATGTGCGAATGAATCAGCGCCGATGTCGTTAAAAAGATACTCTCTGGAGAGCTTCTCAGTATACGGATTTCAATATCCTCGAAAACAGAGCTTCAGAGTTTTTTTATGACCGATAGATGTGTGAGCAAAAGTAGACACAAAAAAGTAACCGTCATGCGAGTGGATTGATAAGGGTTCGACTTGTTGGGGAAGCGTTGAAATGATGCTCTTGTTTTCTTTTATACTATTCGTTAAAGACAAGTTTAACGAATAGTTTTATGTTTCTCGCGGGTACGAGGTGCGCCCGGCTTGCGCTCGCGGCCATGTTGTTGTGCGATGATGAGGCTTCCGGGATGTGCGCGCGCTCGCGCCGGTCTACATCGTTTTCACATCAGAAAAGCATCAAACTTATACTTTTAAACTTTAAGGTTTCAAAAGTGACGTAAAAATGAGGGTACAATCAAGTATGCACCCTCACTAAAATTTCCATCAAACCGACATCACTCTGACGGTAAAAAAATGCTTGCCATGGAGCCTCTGGACGCATGTGGTTTACGGCTGCCTGTGGGCGGCCCCCTGTTGAGAGCAGCCGAGGCCGACAGCCTACCACATGCGTCCTCCTAAGCAAGCATTTTTTTCCCTCATAATTTGACAAATAAAGGGCGAACTGCATTTACACCTGTGCACGGTCACTGCACAATGAAAACAACCCCTTTAAGCGTAGGCGCATCTACGGGCCGAGGAGGGGACCCCCTTTCCCCCTCCGGCGCGTATGACGCGCCTACGCATAAGCGTGCGTTTTCTGCGTGGTGTGCTCCTGCCGGGTGAAAACTACCGTTCGCCGTTTATCCTGCCTTTGCCGTCCTGGAGCCTCAGAAAGGCCAATTCCGGCGCATAAACGGCTCTCTTTCGTTAAACTGAGTGTTTAGCAAATAGTTCCTTTTGTGCCCTCCGCTTAGGCGGCGGCACAAATGCAGCCGACCCACCCTGATGGAGGCTCCATGGCAAGCTGCAACGCGACAGGGCGGCATCGGCTGCACCGGAACTACCGCTCCGGAAGTATGCTCGATTTGTCCGGGCTGCATCCTTCCTCCGCTTTCGCTAAACAGCAAGTTTAACGAATAGTATAATCGATTTTTTGGAAAGACTACCCCGCAAAATCTATTTTTCGCTCTTTGACGACCCCTGGTGGCTTTTGTTTAGCTACAGATAATCTACAAAAACAGCCGCCCTATACGGACGGCTGTTTCAGATTCTTAATTGCCGCGCGTGCAAGCGCATCGCACCGGTTGTTGTTTTCGTTGTCGCTGTGGCCTTTTACTTTATGCCATGTAACCTTATGGATGTCTGTCTGTTTTAAAAGCCGTTTCCAGAGATCCTGGTTTTCAACATCCTGCTTTCCGGCCGTTTTCCAGCCGTTGCGCTGCCAATTGATAATCCAGTTTTCGGTGAATGCCCGGCATAGATAGGCGCTGTCCGTATATAAATCCACTTTGCAGGGCTCTAAAAGTGCTTCTAAAGCGCAAATTGCCGCCATCAATTCCATTCGGTTGTTGGTGGTCTCCCCTTCCCCGCCTGAAATTACCTTTTTATGGCTTTTGTATTGTAGGATAGCGCCCCAGCCGCCTGGGCCGGGGTTTCCGGAGCACGCGCCGTCCGTGTAAATAATAATCTCTTTCATCGTGCTATTTGGCTGCGAGAGCGCGAGCCTTGTCCACGCAAACTTCCACCGCATCCAGCACCGCGGCGCGCATTCCGCCGCGTTCAAGCGCCGCTACGGCCTCAATTGTCGTTCCGCCAGGTGAGCAGACCGCATCCTTCAATGCGCCCGGATGTATGCCGGTATCGAGCACCATTTTGGCAGCGCCAAGCACCGTTTGTGCGGCCAGTTTATAGGCAAGCGTGCGTGGCAGTCCTGCCCGTACGCCGCCATCCGCCATAGCCTCAATAAAGAGATAGACGTATGCCGGCCCGCTGCCCGAAACGCCGACCACGGCGTCCATCAGGTAGCTGGGTACGGGTTCTGCCTTGCCGGTGGACATAAACAACGCCTGGGCGAACTGGAATTCCTCCTCGCTTAACGTATGGTCCATATCCATTGCAACCATACCTTGTCCAACCATGCAGGGCGTATTGGGCATCACACGTAAAATGCGGCAGTCTGGGACCAGCTCCGCAATATCCGCGCGGCTCCAGCCGGTTACGATAGAAATGAGCGCCTTATTCTTTAGAGCCTTGCTGCATTCGCATAATACGGTCGCACAGATGTTGGGCTTGACTGCAAGCAAAACTACGTCGCACGCGCTGATCATGGCCAGGCTGCTTTGGGCAGTCAATACGCCAAGATCCCCTTGCAGCTCTTTGACCTTTTCCTTATTTGGATCAAATATGTATACGTTAGAAGGCGTCACAAGCCCTTCCCGAAGGATTCCGCGCAGGATCGCTTCCCCCATGTTACCGGCGCCGATAAAGCCAAGCTTCGTCATGTGTTTCCCTCCTAAAATGAATTGTCCACTGCCGTTATATAAGAAAAGTTGATAAACCATTTCCCACTAAGGGAAATCGGGCTCATCAACTCACGCTTTGGCAGGGGCAGAAGGACTCGAACCCTCAAGAACGGTTTTGGAGACCGCTATGTTACCATTACATCATGCCCCTATGCTTGGGAAAAACCAACATGCGTATTATAGCATTATGCATTATCCATGTCAATGTTGTATAGGATCGTAATATCTTCGGGGCAACTATGCGTAAAACCCTTTATTCGGGCAGGGTTTGCGATAAAAAGGAGTCAATTGCTGCGTTAACGTCCAAAAAATTATCAGCGTTTGAAAAGTGTGCGGCATCCCTGATCACCACAAGCGGGTAACCCTCTTTCTTAGCCCATTCACGCGAGTAATGTTTGACCTTGCCCGTGGTATCGTGCTCCCCAAGAAGTATCAAAACAGGGCATTTTAAACGAATATCCTGGTTCTCATTAAGAAACTTGCCATACGCAAGCTCCATCTGCTCACAGATATCCTTCTTGCTAAGGGGGTGCAGCATATCAAGCATCATATCATACGCATACTGCGTCCTGCAAACGGACTTTGCCATGCTTTTCCGAAGCGTTTTTTCAGGGAACCAGCGCGCCATGGCGGAGGCATGCCTAAGCCACCACTCGTCGGATTTTGAATAATAATCCATACCAAACGGCGTGGTATCGATCGCAATGAGCGCCAGAGTTTGCTGCGGATATCGGGCGGCAAAAAGCTGGCTAGGATATCCGCCCATGGACATCCCAACCAGGATGACCTCCGGGATATGTTCTGAATCCAAAATTGCTTTGAGTTCCATTACGGCGTTCTCATAAGTAAAATCGGAATATGGACGGGATAATCCGTGCAAAGGTACGTCCCACGTTATGATAGTATAGCGCGCTTTAAAGTGCTCGACTTGCTTTTCAAACATAGAATGATTGACGGTCAGGCCATGCGTAAACACAATGCACTTTGCGTTAAGATCGGCATGCCTGAAAATCCAATAATGTGTCGTGCCGTGTTCAGACGTGATGCTTTTGTGTTCCATACGTCCCCCTCCCCTTCTACTCCCAGAATACCTGTTAAAAAAGAAATGCGAACGCAGAGGCAAGCTGCGTTCGCATAGGCATGGTGGAGCGATTATTCTTCTTCGTCCACGGCGGGAATGACCTTTTTGTTGCAGGAGGGGCAAATAAGCTCTTCACGGGAGGAAAGCATCTCCTGATCAAAATAAATGGTATCGCCGCAATGGGGGCACAACACTTCGATGAACGCGTCCTCGTCGAAGGAGTCGTCATCCTCTTCGTCATCGTCTTCATCATCGTCTTCGCCGTAGAGCTCTTCTTCCACTTCATCCAGTGCATCGTAGATATCAGAGACGCATTCGTCCAGTTCAGCCAAAGTCGCCTCGTTTTCGTCGAGCGCATCGGCTACGGCATCCAGCGTTTCAATGATGGCGGTATACAGTTTGCGCTGGGTCTCATCGGTGATTTCCAGACCATCGCAAAGGCCGCGCAAATAGGAGACCTTTTCCTTTACATAACTCATTACGAAATACCTCCTGTAGGTAGCTTGTGTTATACGCGCTCCATGTATTCGCCGGTGCGCGTATCCACACGGATACGGTCGCCTTCGTTTACGAACAAGGGAACGTTGATTTTGTATCCTGTTTCAAGGATTGCAGGCTTGGTGGTACCGGTCGCCGTATCGCCCTTGAAGCCGGGTTCAGTTTCGGTAATGGTCAGTTCCACGAAGTTGGGCGCATCCACGGAGAAGGGGCTCCCCTTGTAGAAACGAACCTTGACCGTCTGGTTCTCCACAATAAAGTCAATGGCGTCCTCCACCTGTTCATGGTTGAGGGGTATCTGCTCGTAGGATTCCACGTCCATGAAGTAATAGAGGGAACCGTCGGCATAGAGATACTGCATCTCTTTGGTTTCAATATGCGCAGGCGGGTATTTATCCGTCGGGTTGAACGTACGTTCGAGCACCGCCCCGGTCATCACGTTTTTCAGGCGGGTGCGGACGAAAGCCGCGCCTTTGCCGGGCTTGACGTGCTGGAAATCTGCAATGGACCAAACCTGTCCATCAATTTCCACTGTAATACCCTTACGAAAATCCCCTGCACTGATCATAGTGTCATATCCTCCAAACTCAAATCTTGTGTATGATAGATTGTATTGCGTTGTGCGTAAGCCAATACTCGGCATACCCAAATGATTTTACCATAGGAATGGGAGTTTCAACAAGGTTTTTATGTTTATTGTGCCCATGTCTGGTACATTTTTTGCATAGTAACGGCATCTTCCGCCATTGTACCGCGGGATTCGCAGATGACAACGGGCGTATATCTCCGTTTGTACAAAAGCTCCGCAAGCGGCGGAAACTCCGGCCCAAACTGCGTATCGGCAAAGGTGTGGTGCATCTTCTCCCCAGCCCCGGTAAATTCAATGCGACTGAAATGAATGTGCATCTGCTTTGCCCGCTCACTTCCAACCCTGTTTTCCAAAGCATCCAAAATGGCGGCATAATCCTCCTGTGTCTTGATTGCGCCCATGCCCCGGCAGTGTAAATGCCCGAAATCAATGCATGGGAGCAGACGCTCGTCCACATTGCAGAGCGCAAGCATTTCTTCAAGATCCCCTAACTGGCTCAATTTTCCCATCGTCTCCGGGCAAAGCGCAAAGGAGTTTAGATCCAGGCCCGCGTCGTCGAGCGTTTGAATAATCTCCTTCAATAGGGCGGATGCATCGTGGAGTGCATCCTTCCTGGCTGCTTTCCCCGCAGATCCAGGGTGGAATACGCCGCGGACCGCCCCCATCTGCCTGCCGGTACGTACGGCTTTAAGGAAATACTCCTTGTTTTTTTGCATGTTTTCCGGGTCTTTGGTAACAAGGTTGATATAGTAAGGAAAATGGACGCTCATCTGAATATCATATTCTTCAGCGGCCTTTTTGATCGTCGCCGCGGTCTCCTCACGAATGCGGATGCCATGGCCAAAGGAATATTCAAACGCCTGTAAGCCCATATCCGAAAGCCATTTGGGGGCCTGCCAAGTTGCGGTATAGCCTTGTGCATAAAAAGAATCGGAATTTCCTGAAGGGCCGAACCGAATGCGCGGTGCTGTACCTTTCATGGCTGCCTCCTAATGTGTGTTAATTCTATTATACCCACGTTTTCTTTGAAATGCGGCGTAAAATCGGAAGTGATTTGGATAATATGGACTACCCCTCAAACACTTCACACAGCTTGCTGAGCGCCTTTTTCTCAATGCGGGATACATATGAACGTGAAATATCCAGCATGTTCGCTATTTCACGCTGGGTCATGCTGAAGTTCCCTGCAAGGCCATACCTTAATTCAATCACCATGCGTTCGCGTTCGGTGAGATGCTTTCGGATCAGGCACCGAAGCTGCTCCGCCGCAATGCGCAGTTCCACTTCATCACCGACAAGGGAAGCGTCGGAGCCCAACACCTCCGCCAGAGAGATGTCATTGCCGTCGCGGTCGGTGCCAATGGCGTCGTTGAGGGACACCTCGCTTGGTCTGCGCTTATCGGACCGGATGCTCATGAGAATTTCATTTTCAATGCAACGGGCGGCATAGGTGGCAAGCGCCGTACCTTTTTGCGCGTCATACGTGGAAACCGCTTTAATGAGCCCGATTGTGCCGATGGATATGATATCGTCGCTGTCCCGGTTTGTTCCGGTGAATTTCTTCGCAATATGGGCCACCAGGCGCAGATTATGTTCAATGAGCATGGATCTTGCCTCGTCATCCCCCTCGGCGCAGCGCGAAAGGTATTCTTTTTCTTGCTCCGCAGTCAGGGGCTCGGGAAATGAGTTTCCGTTGTTGATATAAGCGGCAAAAAAGAATATGTCCTTGCAGAGTTGCATCAGGATATCCAGCATACGCCAATACCTCCCTAATTCTGCGGTGTATCAGCATATGCTTCAGATAGCTTGTTGGTTGTTTGTCCTCTAAAAGTACTATACAGGGCAGATTTGGGAGGTATGTGAAAGCGGCGTATGAAGATGGCTTCTTCACACGCCGCCGATGATACGAATTATAACGCCATATGGTAATATCCAACTGCAGTATCAAATACAAATCCGCAGGATACTAGTGTCTTGCAGGAGGCCTGGTTCTCTTCTTCCGGCTGAACGATGATCTCCTTCGCCTGCGTATGTGTGCGGATTGCATCAATCAGCAATTGAATGATCCGTTTCCCATTTCCTGTACCAAGATGCACTTCTTCCCCGATCAAATAATCGATGCTGTAAGTTTCCCTGCAGGTATGAACGGAATACCAGTCCTCCCCCGCATCATAGCAGTCGTAATATTGGCAGAACCCGATCGGCTGGCTGCCTTTCATAACAATAAAGTGATGGATAAAGGTAAATGGGCCATTTCTTTGGCGGATCTCGTCAAGCCAGGCATCTGGGTCTTCATACCATTTCAGAATATACGGCTTATGAAGCCAAACGTTCAATAACGAAAGGTCGGCATCCTCGATCGGTCGCAAATGCAATTTATGATCGCTCATATGTTACTCCTCCGCCTTTATTTTTGCAGCGGAAGTCGTTTACGCAGCATGTCTCCCTCTTGCAGGGGTTGTTCCGCTGGGAGCCACAGCCGCTGCTGGGGATGTGGGGCGGAGGAAACCTCTTCCCCATCCTCCGTCCTCATGGAGGCAATCGTGATCGTCCGGTTAATACATCCAGGCGAAAGAATTTCCAGTATATCCCCTACATAGAACCGGTTGCGTTGCTCGATCAGCGCTATACGCTGCGCATCATCGTATTCAAGTACAACGGCGGAAAGTTCATGTGTCTGGACATAGCTTGCGCTATACGTCATCTGCCCCTCTGCACCGGGATCACCGAATGCAAAACCCGTGGAATACGGTCTGTGGCTGGCCTTTTCAAGCTCATTAATCAACATTGAATCCGGCGGCTCATGCAATGGCTGATCCTTGTACGCATCGAGCGCCATGCGATAGGCGTTTACGACAGTGGCTACATAGTAGACGCTCTTCATACGGCCTTCAATCTTCAGGCTGTCCACGCCCGCAGAAAGAACCTCATGAAGTTTGGGCAGTAAGTTTAGGTCACGAGAATTAAGCATATATGTTCCGCGTTCATCCTGCTCGACGGAAAAGTACTCTCCATTCTTTCCCCGCTCCCGCAGCTCATAAGTCCAACGGCAGGGCTGAGCACACTCGCCCTTGTTGGAATCGCGCCCGTTGATATAGTTGCTTAACAGGCAGCGCCCGGAATAAGAAATGCACATGGCGCCATGCACAAAGAGTTCAAGTTCAAGCCCGGGTACGCGTTCCTTGATGCCGCGGATTTCTTTAAGGGAAAGCTCCCGCGCAAGCACAATGCGCTGGATCCCCTGCTCCCGCCAGAATGCCGCTGCATGGGAATTGAGCGTGTTCGCCTGCGTGCTTAAATGGAGTTCCATATCCGGAACATGCTCCCGTGCAAGGCGAATTACGCCCGGATCGTTGATGATGAGCGCATCAGTTCCTGCTAAATGAAGATCACGTAAAAATGCGGGCAGGTCGGATAATTCATGATCACGCGCAAAGGCGTTGACCGCCACGTAGACGCGTTTTTTGTTTCGATGCGCAAAACTACACGCTTCAAAGAGATCATCCAGCGAAAAGTTATCCGCAAAATTTCTGAGGCTCATTTGCCGCATACCGACATACACGGCATCCGCGCCAAAGCGCAATGCCGTGTAAAACCGTTCCATATTACCCGCAGGGGCCAGCAATTCAGGAATTTTCATATCAGGACCAGTATTGCGAGTATTTTGCGACGTTTGCCTCATGCTCCTCAAGCGTCTTGGCAAAAATCAGAGCTTTGTTCTCCGGAAGTTCCATGTTGCAGAAATACATGTAGCCGTCTTTGATATACTCCTCGTTCGGGTAAAGCGCCGCCTCTATCGCCAGTTTGCCCGGATTTGAGATGGGCCCGGCAGGAAGCCCGCCGTACATGTATGTATTGTAGGGAGAATCGGTTGCCAGCTCTTCTGCTGTATATACGTATTTGTTTACTTTGAGCGCATACTGCATGGTTGCGCAGGACCTGAGGCGCTCCCCGGCCTTTAAACGGTTGTGGAATACGGCGGAAACCTTATAGAAATCCTCTTTCACAGATGCTTCGCGTTCAATAATGGAGGCAAGTGTAATGACGTCGTCAATACTCATGTCCATTTCTTTGGCCCGGGCCAGGTATTCTTCCGTAAATATTTCGTTAAAACGCACCAGCATCTTATTGATAATACTTTCGGGCATCGCATCTGCAAATACCTCATAGGTATCCGGGAATAGATAACCTTCCAGGTAGAAATCGCGCGGCTTTTCCATGTTTTCCTGTATGGCCGCCAGGAACGGATAGGTTTCAAATGTCTTCCTGTCGTTGCATAGCCGCAAAAACGCCTGCTCATCCACGGTAAGACCTGCCTGCTGCATAGACCACATTATGCCGCTTATGGTGTATCCTTCCTGGACCTTGAGCTTTACGGTCTGCCTTGGCGGGTTGCCTGCACAGATAATATCCACGATCTCCGGAATATCCATGTTTCTTGAAAGGATATAGGTACCAGACTTGAGCTTGCTCGCCTTGCCCACAAAATCGACATACACCTTAAAGACCGCCGTATTTGAGATGAGGCCGGGTTCGTTATTCCCATAGGCGTTATAAAGCTTTGTAGCGATTGCACTTGCAGAATCGCTTTTTTCCACCACGAATGCCACGGGTGTGGCGTCGTGGCTGTCCACAGGCTTAATATAGCGGTCCAACACAAAGTTCAAGCCAAAGGAAAAGACCGCATAAGTGATGGCGAGGCTTAACACCAGCACCAAAAAAGGCCGTAAAATTCGCCATGTTTTTTTTAAGGCCGGTGACGGCCTGTTAGAACGTCGCTGTTCAGGCATAAGCTTCCTCCGTTGTTGCATATCGCGTTGCCTTTCTTTCATTATACCATAGAAGCGAAGCGG
>JAEZIE010000023.1 GCA_023416175.1 Bacillota bacterium | reverse complement strand
GACGGCCAAGTACCATGCCTTCTGCATCCACAACATACCAATTCCTCTGGAGAGATTCGCCTTTTGCCATATAGGTTTTCATGGCGTCCTCCTAAACGAAAATATCAGAATGTCGATGTGGCTCTGGTGACGCTTGTACGCCTTGCTTCCGGGGCTGTGGCCGCATGACGCCTACTTTACCGAACACACCTGAAACAGTGTAGCAAATTCCAATCCGCACTGTCAAGGAAAATTCACAAATATCTAAGAAGAAGCAAACAAAAATGTCTTCGCATGCCAAAAAGAACGCAATAACGCGTGCGCGCAATGTGAAGTATGAATAAAGTTGGCCTAGCCGTAGGCAGGGCAAAGGCTAAAGCGCGCTTTGCCCCGCCTTATGTCAACGGTCAAGGCTTCCAGCGGATCAGCTTCTTTTCAAAATATGCCACGATGTAATACATCACAGCAGCAAGCGCGCACAAGACGATTATGCTTGCCATGACAAGGTCCAGCTGAAACACCTGCCCACCGTAAACAATCAAATAGCCAAGGCCCGCTTTGGATACAAGGTATTCTCCCACGATCACGCCTACCCAGCTCATGCCTACGCTCAGCTTGAGCGCGGACATCATGGTAGGCACGCTTGCGGGCAAAACCGCCATGGTGAAAATCTGCATGCGCGAAGCGCCCAGCGTACGCATAAACATCTGCTTTTCTTCGCTGATCTCGTTAAAGCCGGTGAGCACCGTCAGTATGGTGATGATCAGCGAAATCAAAAGCCCCATGGCGATGATGGAACTGGTGGAAGCGCCGATCCATACGATTAGGATCGGCCCCAAGGCAATCTTGGGCAGGGCGTTGAATACAACAAGGTACGGGTCCAGAATTTTATTTGCGGTGGGGCTCCACCACAGCAGTACGGCGATGAGTATTCCTAATAGCGTCCCCAGAATAAAGCTCACGACGGTTTCATACAGCGTTACACCGATATGCATCCACAGCGTGCCTTCCTGATAGAGCGAGGAAAGCGTATCAAGCACCCGGGAAGGGCTGCTTGTAATAAACGGGTCGATCCAATGGAGCCGAGCCCCCACTTCCCAAAGAATAAGAAAAAGAACCAAAATTGCGTATCGCGTCGATACTATAAACGTATGGCGGCGTTTTAATTCTTTCAAATAAGCCAGATGCTCCGCGCTGCCGCCCGGCTCAGCTTTCATTGAACCTCCAGCTCCTTCCATATGGTATTGAAATAATCGTGGAACTCTACCGCGTTGCGCCGGGCAATGGGGTTGGGCGGGGCGCTTAACGTGATGCTCAGTTCCCGCTTGACGCGTGCCGGACGCTCCGAAAACACGATGATGCGGTCCGCCATGGAGATAGCCTCCGCAATATCGTGGGTAACAAGCAGAGCCGTCTTATTTTCCCGTTTGATGATGCCGTGTACCTCGTCCGCAGTCTTAAGCCTTGTTTGGTAATCAAGCGCGGAGAACGGTTCATCAAGCAGCAGGAGGTCGGGGTCGAATGCCAGCGTACGGATGAGCGCCACCTTCTGACGCATACCGCCCGAAAGCTGGCGGGGGTAATGGTACTTGAACTCGTCAAGCCCATAGGTGGACAGAAGCTTAAGCGCCCGGGCCCTTGTTTCCGGAGTGAGCATGCCCTTAACCTCCAGGCCTAATAGGATGTTGCCTTCAATATCTCTCCAGTCAAATAGCTGATCCCTTTGGAGCATGTACCCGATATTTTGCCCCGGCGATGTGATGTCCTTTCCCTTGATGCGAACACTGCCCGAAGAGGGCTTAATAAGCCCGGAAAGTATGCTCAGCATGGATGTTTTTCCGGAACCGGAAGGGCCGACAATGGCGACGAACTCTCCTTCATATATGGCGATGTTGAGCTGATCTATTGCGAGCGTTTCCGCGTGCGGTTCGTGGTAGGTGAGGCGTATGTCCTTCAGTTCCACAATCGGCTCCATATGCCGCCTCCTTCTAAGTGATAGTCTAGAGTATTCTAAAGCCCTCAAAGGAGTGAACGGCACGTTTTGGCGCGCCTTGCCGTATTCATATAGTAGGGGCCTGGGCTTATTTGTAAAGTGGCTGGAGGATAGTGGTATGCTGCATTGGAAAGTGTGTTGGTCCAAGGAACCGCCGCGCAATTGTGATTGTATACGCCATCGAAAGCGGCGTCGGAACAAGAATTTGCTGGGGATTGTACTGATCGCGGCGGCGGTGCTCGTACTCCTATGCGTAGTGCCCCTTTGGGTCATTGCGATACTGGCCTGCGCGGTGCTGCTTGCGCTTGGCATCGTATGGGTGTGTATTTGAGCAAACAAAAAAGATGCATTGCTGCATCTTTCAAATGTGTGCGCTTTATTTTTTACACGCTGCGGACAACCTTGCCAGAACGGAGGCAACGGGTGCAGACATCCATCTTGCGCGGCGCGCCGCCGACCACTACATGCACCTGCTGCACATTGGGCGCCCACGCGCGCCTGGTCTTGCGGTTGGAGTGGCTAACAAGGTTCCCGGACATGGTGCCTTTTTTGCACACTTCGCAATATTTACCCATTCTGTAACACCTCCTTGCCGTAAAGGACCGTAGCCGGTCGAAATCAAACAAAGGTATTCTAACATTTGAAACCATGTTTTGCAAGAAGAATTTCTCTTGCCGAAAGGGGAGCCTAGCGCTTCATGCGGTGTATAGGCGCTCGGGATAGATTTAGTTCAATCCCGAAAACCCTGTTTGGCGTAACGCTTCATACAGGACGATGGCGGCGGCATTGGAAAGGTTGAGTGAGCGCAGCCCTTCGCCCATGGGGATGCGCACTGCGTCAGTTGCGCGTCTATTTAGCAGTGCTTGCGGCAATCCCGCCGTTTCCTTGCCAAACACAAGAAAATCCCCATCCTGATAACGCGCGTCGGAATACCGCTGCTTTGCGCGTGTGGAACAAAGGAAGAAACGGGCGTCCGGGTATTTCGCTTCCAATTCTTCAAAGCTGTCATGGTAACGGATATCGAGATGGCGCCAGTAATCGAGCCCGGCGCGCTTCAATTTTTTATCGTCTATTGCAAACCCCAACGGGCGCACCAGATGAAGTACGCTGCCTGTCACGGCGCAGGTGCGCGAAATATTGCCTGTGTTCTGAGGGAATTCCGGCTCGACCAATACAATATGGAACATGAACGGACTCCTTATTGATCTGCACCCGTTTAGAAAGCGTCCAAGTGGGAAAGAAAAGCATGGGTGCAAGGGATATTGTAGCATGCGGCGCGCTAGATGCAAACATTTTGTAACATTTCCCTTGAAGGGTGAGTTGTGTTTCCATTGTAAATAAATTTGATGTATAATGTGAATAACTACGGGGGTTCCCGAAAAGAGTTTTTCCAATGGTATTGAAGGAGCGCGAAATGGATCAAATCAGGCAGGGCCAGCGGGGCGTCTCACGAAATGAGGGGCCGCAGCTGCCAAACTATATGAAACAACCGGTGCAATCTTCCGCACGCCGAACCTATGGCGCTGCTGCTTATAGCAGCACGCCGCGTACGCCATCCACCCGTACCGCGCCGCACCAGGGCGCAAGAACGGGCGGTGGCTCTGGCGGCGGCAGGAAAAAGCGCGGGCCTACGCGGTCCCAAAAGCTGCTGCGTTTTGGGTTGGGGGCGCTTGCCTTGCTTGTGGTTGCCGTGGCGGGGGTGCTGCTGCTGACCGGCGGCGGCAAGGAAGGCCCCACGATGGTTGAATACATGAACAGCAATACCAAATTCCTGGATGGCGTAAGCATAGAAGGCGTTTTAGTTGGTGGAAAAGAAATGGAAGAGGCAAAGCCGCTTGTGGAGCAGGCGGTGACCGAGCGTTTAAACAGCGTTTCCATTACATTGCAGCATGGGGATAAGAGCTGGACACTGACCGCTGCGGATATGAACCTCACTGCAAATACGGATGAGGTGTTGACCCAGGCAATGGGCTTTGGCCGCGAGGGTACCTTAAGCGAGAACGCCGAGGCGCGCGAGGAGTTGGAACAGGGAAAGGAATTTTCCGTTACCCTTACACCGGACGTCACGGCGGTCACCAACCGCCTGATCACCATTGCCTCCGAGGCCAATCAGGCTCCTGTGGAACCGCACCTCATACCTACCCTGGATGAAGGCAACAAGCAGAATTTTGAACCGGTGGAAGGTCAGAACGGACTTACCCTCAATGCTGAGCAGACGGGACAGGCTGTGATAGCCGCCATGCAGCAAAAGCAATATCAAGCTGCGGTCACCCCGGTATTTGATACCGTAGCGCCCACCATGACGCTTGCGTTCCTGCAGCAGAACACCGCGCGTATCTCTACATTTACCACGCGCTTCCCGCAGAGCAGTTCGGATGAAATTGTAAAGAATCGTGTGTTCAACATCAAAAAAGCAGCCGACATCATCAACGGCTACACCGTGCAGCCGGGCGAAGAATGGAGCTTTAACGGCTGGGTCGGCCCGCGTACCGTGAAGACCGGCTGGAAGGAAGCCAACGGCATCAGCGGCGGCAAGGAATATACGCTGCAGGCTGGCGGCGGTATCTGCCAGGTAAGCACCACGCTCTATAACGCCTTGTTGTGGGGCAACGTCCCCATTACGGACCGAAAGGCGCACTCTATCCCTTCCACATATGTGGACAAGGGCCTGGACGCTACGGTGGATACCAGCGGTATTGATCTGAAGTTTAAAAACGATACCGATGCGCCGATGTACATATTCGCCTACATCACGCCGGATCCAAAGAGCAGCAAGTATTTGAACATGACGGTATCCATTTACGGAAAGCCGCTGCCCGAGGGCGTCACGTATAAAGCCCGCAGTGAAATAATCGAAACCACTCCGCGGCTGGAAATTAAGTATGTGGACGATCCCACTATCCCCATCGGCTATCAGTTGGAAAAAATCAAGGCTCATGACGGCTTCAAGGCGAAAGCATATTTGGAGAAGTATGTGAACGGCGAATTGGTGGAAACCAAGGAGCTGTATGAAGACAAGTATCGCGGCAATGACGCGGAGTGGCATATTGGCACAGGCGATCCGCTGACAGTGCCCGTACCGGAAGGCGCTGTTCCCATCGCGGGCGCTACAATACCGGAAGGCACCACGCCTGCAGAGGGCGGCTCAGGGACGGATACGGAGCAGGAAATTCCCACCGTCACGCCTGCCGCATAACGCTACGTTTCAAGTATCTTTGCCGCTTGAGTGACGATCAGGCGGCTTTTTTCGGGTAACAGGGGAGATAGAAATGAAGTGGATTGAATTTGCGGTCTATACGACGGACGCTGGGCTTGATCAGGTGGCGGCGGCGCTCACCGCAATAGGCTTGGAACAGCTTGCCATAGAGGAAAGCAGCGAAAGCGTCGCCGCGTTTTTAGAGCATGCGGCCCCCAATTGGGATTTTGCGGACGCTGTTGCGCTGGCCGGGAGGAACGGCCCGTGCGTTAAGGCGTATATTGCGGAGCTGCCGGAGAATGAGGCGCTTTTAATGGCCGCCCGCAACGCCGTGGCGGCGCTCAAGCAAATGGATTGGCAAATAGACCCCGGCCCGCTGGCCATACAGGAAACCCGCATCGATGAGGAGGACTGGGCAAACAACTGGAAGCAGTATTATAAGCCGCTTCCAATCGGAGAACGGCTGCTTATCTGCCCTTCCTGGGAGCGGGAAACGCTTGCGCCTGATCTAAAACAGGAGAGGCAGGTGCTTTTCATGGACCCTGGCATGGCGTTTGGCACTGGTGCGCACCATACCACGCGCATGTGCCTGGAGCTGCTGGACAAGCGGGTAAAGAACGGGGATGCGGTGCTCGATATCGGCTGCGGCAGCGGTATTTTGGCGATTGCGGGGCTGCTATTGGGAGCAGAGCACGCTCAGTGCGTAGACATCGACCCCGTGGCCGAGCGTGTGGTGCAGGAGAATCTCAAAGCAAACGGCATTGACTCTTCCCGCAGCGAGGTGCGTACGGGCAATTTCCTTACGGACGAACGCTTAAGAAAAGCGGTGGGCGGCGGCTATGACATCGTGGTTGCGAATATCGTCGCGAACGTTATCATCGCGCTTGCGCCGCTCGTGCCGCCTCTGCTGAAATCAGGCGGGCTGTTTATTACCTCCGGCATTATTGACGAGCGCGCGGAGGAAGTATCCACGGCGCTCAGAAATGCCGGGTTTACCGTTGTGGAGCGGCTGCGCGCGGCAGAGGAAGCGCCCGAAGGGATTGAAGCCTCGGGCTGGATCGCAT
>JAEZIE010000230.1 GCA_023416175.1 Bacillota bacterium | reverse complement strand
TTCAGCTCAAAAACTGCACCAACCCTATAATCAGCGGCAGCGTAATGAGGGATAACAGCGTGGTCATGGAGATCATGGCGGAGGCTGCTTCCGTATCCTGCTTGTAGCGTACGGCGAACATGGTGGTCAGCGCAGCACTTGGCGCGCTTGCGCTCAAAATACAGCTGACCAGCAACTCGCCGCGTATGCCCAACAGATACAGCACGGCAAACGTCACAAACGGAATCAGGATCAGCCGGACAAACGATGCGACATAATAGGATGCTTTTTTCCACATGGCGAGAAGATCCACCTTGGAAAGCTGATAGCCTACGATCACCATGGGAACGGGCGTATTGAGCGCACCAAGGTAGTGGATTGGCGCGTAAAGGATATTGGGCAGCTTGATGGAAAAGAGGAAGACCACAAGGCCGAGGACCGACCCGATGATGCCGGGGTTGGTGACGAGCTTTTTTAAAGAAATCTCACGTTTGTCCCCGCTGACGGCGACGAGTCCGTATGTCCAGGCCATAATGGTGAAAATGAGGATATAACCCGCGCCATAGAATACGCCGATGCTGCCGAGCACCGCACTCAGAAGCGGCAGCCCCATGTAGCCGCAGTTGCTGAACACCGCACCAAAACGCAGCATGCGCCGTGTGGATACGTTTTTATCCCGGATGATGAGGTAGCTTAATCCAATGCCCACTGCGTGCGCGAACAGTGCGGCAGCCAGAATAATCAGCAGGCCCCTGAGGAGGTCCGGCTGGAATTCACGGCAGAACGAATCGACAATGGCGGCGGGGGTTACGATATGGAGCATAAATGTCGTCAGCCCGGCGATGGACTCATCTGTGAATATCCTGGTCTTGCCGCAGGCAAAACCTACGCCAATGAGGACAAAAAGAATAATGACCTGTGAGGCGACCGTAGTTATTTGTTCAAGCATACCCATTTTTCTTTTCTAAGGTTATTGGCGTCATTATGCGCATGCAAGAACGGCGCTTAAGTATACATAACAAATCGCGGCGTTCCTGTCAACCATCCTTTGCGGCGTTTGATTTCCATCGTGTGCATATGAGTCTTAAGGGGGGCGTTATGTCAGCTTCGCACAGGAGAACAGCAGCATCATGGGGCGGCGGAGTTCATCCTGCATTTCGGGGATGGACAACGCCTCCTCCGGCGGCTTTGGCTCCACAAGGCTCTTAAGGGTAAAGCCGCTATTGATAAGCGCAGTAATATAAGTGGTGACCGTCCTGTGGTATTTCACAACACGTTCCCCCAGGAACACGCTCTCCCTGCGGCCTTCAAGAAAATACTTGTCAACTGGCCAATAGAGATGGTTCCCCGCTTCGTCATTGATCCATTCCTGCCTGCCCTCTGCGGTAAATACCGGGTGTTCAACGGAAAACACAAAGCTACCCGAGCGGTCGAGCCACCGGTAAACGCTTCTGCATACGCTTTCAAAATCAGCGATGTAATGGAAGGCAAGGGAACTGATGACTGCGTCAAACGAATTGGATGGAAAATTCGCGTCCTCAATAGCCATACGCTGATATGTTATGTTTGGAAACCGGGTCTTTTCTCTCGCCACAGATAGCATATTTTCGGACAGGTCGATCCCTGTGATGGATTCTGCCCCGTGCTCTGCGGCGTAGATGCAATGCCACCCGAACCCGCAGCCCAAATCCAGCACGCGTTTTTCCCGAAAATCAGGCAGCAGTTTTTGAAGCTCCCGCCATTCTCCGGCGCTCTTCAAGCCGCCTGTTGACCGGGGCATCTGCGCATATTTCTCAAAAAAGGACGGATCGTCGTATTTGTTCTCTTTCATGGTCACCATCTCCATTGTTCTTCAAAACAGTATACAGGAGTTCCTCTAAAAGAGAAAGCACGCCTCCTTAAGCATGGCGCATACCCTTCTTGCATTGAAGCCGGGTACAATATGGTATAATAAACGGAAATGGGCGCAAGCTCATTCGATGGTATCATTTCTAAACTATGGAGGAGTCGGCAGGATGACGACATTTTCTGAGCTTTATGAACGGTTGGTAAAGGCTTCCGTAGAGAACCACCTGGAGGAAGAACTCGATCGCCTCCAGTCCGACGAGTTCGACCCGCATCACCTCGACTGTCTGCTTAACCCGGAAAAACATCCGCCTGTCGTTCGCATCGGCGAGTGCATCTGTTCACAAAGCGAACAGACCGCGTGCGCCGGGAGGTGCCTGTTTGACGCGCTTTACCGGGACAAGAGCGGCAACATCGCCATCAATGCCGATCTTTGTGTGGGCTGTGCGGAGTGCATCGAGAACTGCCGCGCAAAGAAGCTAACAGACAGTAAGGATATCCTGCCCACGCTTACTGCGATCCACAACGCGAAAGCGCCGGTGTATGCCATGATCGCGCCTGCCTTTGTCAACCAGTTTACCAGCGACGTTACGCCGGGAAAGCTGCGCGCCGCGTTCAAACAATTGGGGTTCACCGGCATGGTGGAGGTTGCGCTGTTTGCGGATCTTCTCACCTTAAAAGAGGCGTTGGAATTCGACAAAAATATATTGACCGAACAGGACTACCAGCTCACAAGCTGCTGCTGTCCGATGTGGATTGCCATGATCCGGAAAGTATACCATACGCTCATGCCGCATGTACCGGCTGCGGTCTCGCCCATGGCGGCGTGCGGCCGCGCCATCAAAACGCTTTATCCCGAGGCGCTCACCGTATTTATTGGCCCATGTATTGCAAAGAAGGCGGAAGCACGGGAAAAGGATGTTTCGGATTCCACCGATTTTGTGCTTACCTTCCATGAAATTCGGGATGTTTTTGAGTTTGCGGGTATCAACCCTGCGGATATGGAGGAGGACGAGCGGGATCATTCCTCCCGTACGGGTCGCATCTATGCAAGCACGGGCGGCGTGAGCGAGGCGGTGCAGAAGACGGTGGAGCGGCTAAATCCCAACCGCAGCATTACGGTGCACGCCGCACAGGCGGACGGCGTACCCGCTTGCAAAGCCATGCTTAACGATGTGCTAAGTGGCAAGATCACCGCGAATTTTATCGAGGGAATGGGATGTGTGGGCGGCTGCGTAGGCGGGCCGAAAGTCCTCATCCCCAAAGAAGAAGGCCGGAAAAACGTATACGAATACGGAAATCAGGCTGCCTACCAGACGCCAATCGAAAATCCCTATGTCATTGAGTTGCTGCACCGGCTCGGGTTCGACACGGTGGAGAGTCTATTAGAGCACAGCGACATATTTACAAGAGATTTTTCTTAAACACAAACTTCCTTCTGTCATAGGAAAAGGCTTTGCGCAAAAACGCAAAGCCTTTCGTTTATAGATGTCTCGTGACGATTTACTACTCTTTCTGGACACGCACCCAGCATCCGCCGTTGCGGGAAGGAATGAACCGGCCAAAGCCTTGCCTCTGCAGATGGGAGGGCGGGACGGTTCGGTATTCGCCGGGAACGGCGGTGATCACAAAACGCTCATTTCCGCGCTGCATAACTCCCTCAAAGTATTCGTCGCCGTTGGGCATTTCTACGCGCATCCACTCGGAATTAGGGAACTGCCCTGGGAACGGATGTTGGATACTTTGCCTGCGCCCGACAGGTTCTGGGGCTGTAGATGGAGCAGTCTGCGTGCGCGGCATGGAGTCCTGAAGCAGTTCATCCACTTCCCGCTGCCACTCTTCCGTGGTTCTGGCTCCCCGGGGTGCGTTTCCCGCAGCGGAGCTGGGTGATTGGACGCTAGGGTTTAAACCATCGGCCTGTGCGGGAAATATTCCGCTTGCCTGCTCCAGTATTTGTTGCAAGGCGGCGCTGTTGGCAGGGGACATGGTCGGGGGCATGGGCGCGCCGGGTGCCGCTACGCCTGGAGTGCCTGGTGCAGACGGCTGCGCCTGAGCGGGCGGACGCATCGGCATGGTCATACCCGGCTGGGTTGCCTGAGCGGGCGGGCGCATCGGCTGCTGCATGGAAGGCGCCTGCGGCATGCCGGGTTGCGTCGGTCTAGTCATACCCGGTTGGGTTGCCTGAGCGGGCGGGCGCATGGGCTGCTGCATGGAAGGCATCTGCGGCATTGCTCCGGGCTGCGTCGGCATGGTCATACCCGGTTGGGTTGCCTGAGCCGGCGGACGCATGGGCTGCTGCGTGGAAGGCATCAGCGGCATGCCGGGTTGCGTCGGCATGGTCATGCCCGGCTGTGTTGCCAGAGCGGGCGGGCGCATCGGTTGCTGCATGGAAGGCATCTGCGGCATGCCGGGTTGCGTCGGCATGGTCATACCCGGCTGGGTGGAAGAAACGGGCGGACGCATGGGCTGCTGCGTGGAGG
>JAEZIE010000195.1 GCA_023416175.1 Bacillota bacterium | reverse complement strand
ACGTTGGGGCGCGTGGACCCCATGCGGCTGGTTAGAAACAGTGCGGTGACGCCAGCCATGAGGCCGTTAAGCAGGAAGTTTATAAACACCACGCGGTCCACGTTGATGCCCGAAAACCGGCAGGTTACCTTGTTCTTGCCCACAGCGTAGAGCATGCGGCCGTAGTTGGTCTTGTGCATGACGAACGTGAACAGCACGAATATCACCGCGAACACGACCAGCATACAGGGAAACGGGCCGATCATGCCCCAGCCCAGAAAATCAAACCAATCCGGGAAGTTGCCGGAGGCCTGGTCCTCCAGGATAATGAGCGCGATGCCGCGGTAAATGATCTGGGTGGCGAGCGTGACGATCATGGGCGCAAGCTCTTTGAACTTGTTGAGCAGGAGCCCGTTGAACGCGCCGCAGAGAGCGCCGGTTAAGAGGCAGATCACAACCGCAAGCCCCATCGGCACACCCGCATTAAACGAGACGGCCATGACGACGGAGGAGAGCGCCACGATAGAGGCGACAGAGATATCGATGTATCCCGTCACGATGATGAACGCCATGGACATAGCCAGGAAGCCTTTATCCAGAAACGCGTTTGTCGCGTCGAGCATCTGGCCGAGCTGGTAGTATGGAGAGATCAGCGCGTTCATGACGTTGATGAGAACGAATATTACAAGCAGCATCCATTCCCAACCATAGTTGCGGAACAGGCTCTTATTCAGCGAAAGGGCGCCTGACGCTTTGTTTTCCATTAGAGTTTCCTCCTTACAAGCGTTTGCCATTCCGCCCTGCGTTTGACGAGGGTATTGAGTATGACGGCGCCGAGTATGATGGTGCCCTGAATGGCGTTTTTGGAAAATTCCGATATATTGATAAGCGGCAGTGCGTTGTTGATGATGCCGATGAGAAGCGAGCCCAGCAGCACGCCTACGGCCTTGCCGGAACCCCCGGAGATGGAGACACCGCCGATGACGCACGACGCGATGATATTGACTTCGTAGCCCGTTGCAGTATCGGGCTGCGCGGAAGCGAATTTAGAAACCCACAGCACGCCGGCAAGACCCGCTAAACCGCCCATGATGGTGTACGCAAGCCACTTGGTGGAGCCTGCGCTGATACCGGATATGCGCGCCGCCTCCACATTGGAGCCTACCGCGTAGAACCTGCGGCCGGTGCGCGTGTACCCGAGGAAGTACATGGCAACGAGGAACACCGCAAACGCGATGAGAACGAGGTTGTTGATGCCAAGTACGCTGCCCGTGGCCATATTCTTAAACTGCGTGCTCATCTGGTGCGCGCTGACCCACTGGCCGCCGGAAATAAGGAACACCGCACCGCGGTATACATAGGCCATGCCGAGCGACGCAATGATGGGAAGCACATTTACCTTGGCCACCAGCACGCCTACGATTGCCCCGCAGACAATGCCCGCAACGATGCCTTCAAGCACCGCGACGACCGGGCTTAACTCCGGCACGTTTTTGATATGGAGCGCCACCACCATGCCGGTCAATGCGATGGTAGCGCCTATCGAAAGGTCGATGCCTTCGGTGAGTATGACCACCATCATACCCATGGAGAGTATGATGATGATTGCCGTATTGGTCAGAAGGTTGTCTATGTTCTTCGGCGTCAGGAAGCTGGGGTTGAGCACCTGTACGATCACGCACAGCGCAATGATGAACAACACCAGTCCCAGCTCGCGGAAGCTGCCTAATCCTCTTTTTTTCAGCTTTGTTTCGCTCATATTTCCTCCCTTAAACGGCGTGATCCCGTTTGCCGGGAGCCACCATGGCCGCTTCGAGTATGGCTTCCTGCGTGGTCTCGTTCGTTTTCAACGTGCAGGTCACCCTGCCCTCGCGCATGACCACAACACGGTCACTCATGCCCAGCACCTCCGGCATTTCGGAGGAAACCATGATGATGCCGATGCCCCGCGCGCTCAATTCGCGCATGATTTCATAAATGGCGTACTTTGCGCCAACGTCCACGCCCTTGGTGGGTTCGTCAAGCAATATCACCTTGAGTTCGGATGCAAGTAGCTTCGCCACGATCACTTTCTGCTGGTTACCGCCGGACAGCGAGCTTGCAAGGTCCTCTATGCCCTGCGCCTTGACATGCACAAGCTTACTTAGACGGTTTGCCGTTTCTTCCTCACGCTTGATGCTTAGGATACCGTTGGTGGAATGCTGCTTGAGCGTGCCCAGCGTGATGTTCTTGCCGATGGACCAATCCAGGATCAGGCCCTGCTTCTGCCTGTCCTCGGGCAAGTACCCGATACCAAGGTCCATGGCGTGGCGGGGGGATTTGATCCTGACCTCTTTGCCCTCAAGATATATATGGCCCGCGTCATACGGCCAGTAGCCGAATATCGCTTCGCATACCTCGCTGCGTCCCGCGCCAACGAGGCCAGAAATGGCCACGATTTCACCGGCACGCACGTCAAAATCGATATCCGCAAAATAGCCCGTCTTGTGAAGGCCCTCTACGCGAAGCAGCTCTTCTCCGATCTCGTTGACTTTAGGCGGATACATCTGCTTTAATTCACGGCCCACCATGGCGTAGATGAGCTTTTCGTCGCTGATTTCATCGACGCCCCAGTCCCCGATATATTTTGAATCCCGGAACACTGTCACGCGGTCTGCAACGCGGTACATATCCTCAAAGCGGTGGGAGATGAATATGATCCCCTTGCCCTCAGATTTCAACTGCTGCGTAATGCGGTAAAGCTCTTCGCTTTCGCGCTTGGTGAGCGCGGCCGTGGGTTCGTCCATGATGATGATGCGCGCGTTGATGGAGAGCGCCTTTGCGATCTCTACAATCTGCTGCTGCGCCACGGAAAGCTCGCCCATCGTGGTGCGCGGATCGATATCCGAGCCCAACTGCTTGAGGAAGCCCTCGGCCAAGCCGTGCATCTGCTTCCAGTCGATACGCTTGGTTTTCGGGTGGATCAGCTCGTGGCCCACAAATATGTTTTCCGTCACGGACAGGTCGGGGTAACAGGTTACATGCTGATAGATCGCGGCGATGCCCAGCGCCGTCGCTTCCTTGGGATCGTTGAAGGAGACGGTTTTGCCGTCCAGTATCATGTTGCCGCAATCCGGCTTATGCACGCCTGTAATCACCTTGATGAAGGTGGATTTTCCAGCGCCGTTTTCGCCCATCAGCGCGTGTACCTCGCCGGGTTTGAGACGGAAATGGACGTTGTCCAGCGCCTTTACGCCCGGGAAAGTTTTTGAGATCCCCTGCAGTTCCAGCAGGTATTCCATGCTTGCCTCCTGTTCCGCTTCCAAAGCGCGCTTAGCGCTTTGCAAGTACCTCGCGCTCGTAAGCGTCGATCTTCCCGATCATGTCCTCTCCCACGGACTTGCCGCGGGTCATGCAATAATAGTCCCACACTGCGCCAAAGGGCAGCGTCTTTCTTTCTTCCTGCAAAGCGAGGCGCTTCGTATAATTGCCCTCAGCCTCCGCTGCGCGAATGGCTTCAATGGGCGCCAATGCCGAACTCAAAATCGCCTTTCTGGCGTTGCGCATGCCGACCGCCCACGCCATGATGCGATTGATGGACGCATCAAAGTAGTCAAGGCCAATGAATACGCGGTTTTCGTAACCGTTCAATAGAATCTCGTCCATAATACGCTGCAATTCGTCATCAAATACGATGACATGATCGCTGTCCCAGCGTATACCGCGGCTGACATGGAGCAGGATCCGGTCCATAAAGTTCAATACGGCGGAAATTTTTGCGCTGATCACTTCCGTCGGGTGGAAGTGGCCCGCGTCCAGCGTATATACCTTGTTGCGGGTGAGTGCATAGGCAAGCGAATATTCATGGCTTGCAACGGTGTAGCTTTCCACCCCCACACCAAAGAGCTTGCTTTCAATGGCGCACGGCACAAGCGTTTCATCCATAGGCGGTGCAAAAATCTCATCCAGAGATTTTGTCATAAGGATACGCGGGGTAACCGTATCCGCGCAGACATCCTTATAGCCGTCCGGCATCCAATAGTTGACGGCACAGGCTTTATTCAACTGCTTGGTAATCTCATAGCCGATCTCCCGGCAGCGCTTGCCATGCTCTACCCAGAAGCGCCTTATCCCTTCATCGCGGCTTGCAAGGGAGAAATTGCCGTCCATCTTGGGATGGGAGAAGAATGTGGGGTTAAAATCGAGTCCCATGTTCTTTTCTTTTGCCCAATCCACCCAGTTCTGGAACTCGGCGATGGTATAAGCGTCCCGGTCCACCTTCTTTCCGCCTTTTTCGGCGTAAGAAGCATGAAGATTTAATTTGGTTTCGCCCGGAATAAAGGCCAATGCGGCGTCAATATCCTGCCGAAGCTCTTCAGTCGTGCGGGCGCGGCCAGGATAATTTCCGGTGGTTGCGATGCCGCCGGTCAGTTCTCCTACGCCGTCAAAGCCTATGACGTCATCCCCCTGCCAGCAATGCATGGAAACCGGAATGGCATCCGCGCGTAAAATTGCAGCGTCAACATCTACGCCCTGCACCGCATATTGTTCCTTTGCGTACGCAAAGCCCTGTTGTATCCTATTCTCGTTCATAAACTTACCCTTTCCAACGTCAAAGTCCCAAATAAAGTAGTCAGCCGTGAAAAAAGACCTGTTTTAACTGCACTGCAGTGCCGGTCGCCGGGTCTATTTCCATGACCATGACTTCCTTCATATACTCGTTCCATTTGTCCACCACCGGGCTTGCAGCCTGGACTTTGGCCGCGTACTCCACGCTGTCGCACTCGTAATAGCCAAAGAGTTCTTCGCCAGTCGTCCATATGGTATAATTTCGGATACCCGCCTCATTGAGCACCGCCGTCATTTCGGGCCAGATTTCATCGTGCCGGCGGATATATTCATTTTGCTTACCGGGGAGTAGGCGCGCCTTCCATGCAAATCGTTCCATACTATTAGCTCCTTTTGATCGGCAACATTATCTTGCTATACCGTTAGGCATAACCGTATGCTGTTATTTGCTCTTGTTTCAATTTGAGCCCGGGCAACGCCCCGGTTGCGTCAGAAAGATTTAGCCCCACAAATAGAGCTTCGTAATATGATATTGCACACTGTTTCAAGCTTCTTTATAATGATTATATCGTTGCATTGCGACAATTTCATCCCCCTATGTTGTGTATTTATCACAGAATGTTGACAAAGGAGACTGTATGGCAGACGTCAAACTCAGCTACCAGCTGGATCTGGATCCGGAATCGATATGGCTGACCGTAACGCCGGGCACGGCCATCAAGGGCTCGGTGGCATATGTGCAGGAATTGGGGGATTTTATTGCGCATGACAGGTACTATACCCGCCGCGAGGACCTTGCGTCCTTTCTTATTAAATGTACACTGAGCGGGGAAGGCATTTTAGAGTATAACGATGAGAAATATACAGTCGAGCCCAATCAGATTTTCTGGATCGACTGCACGAAACCGCAATATTACTACACCTCGCCGCGCACAAAGGAGTGGCGCGTGTTGTGGGTGCACTTTCACGGCGCGACAAGCGCGCGCTATTACGAACTGTTTTTGCAGCAAAACAATGGAAGCCCCGTGGCCACCCTGCCGCCGGCCAACGGCGTCACCGCTGCCATCCGTTCGCTGATTTCGCTCTACCGCTCGGGGGAAAACAGCGTCTCCTCCGATATCCGCGCCTCGGGCCTTCTTACCGTGATCATGGTGGAATGCATCAGCGCCGCGCTTACGGAACGGGCTTTCTCCGGCGTACCGGACTGCGTACAGCAGGCGCGCGCGTATTTATTAGACCATTACAATGAACGCATTACGCTAGACGACCTTGCCCATCGGTACTCCATCAACAAATATTATTTTCAAAAGCTCTTTAAGCGGCACACCGGCTTTACGCCCAATGAATACCTGATACTCTCCCGGCTCAATCACGCCAAGGAGTACCTGCGCACAGGAAACCGATCCGTGGCTGAGATCGCGAGCGAGGTGGGTGTGGACAACCCCAGCCACTTTATCAACCTGTTTAAAAAGCACGAAGGCATTACACCCAACGCGTACCGGCACAGCTGGTACCGGCCGTAAGTATTTGGGTAGAAAAAAGATCTTGCTTTTCCGCAAAAGCAAGACCTTTTTTATATCTTTAAAATGTGTTATTTCCCCGGGGCACAGGCGGTTACAAACGCGCGGAACAGCTTGCGGGAGGGCTCGTCGGTTTCAAAGCAGCATTCCGGGTGCCACTGCACCGCCTGCACGAATGTCTTATGCGGCGCATAAATGGCCTCCACCAGACCGTCCTCCGCGATGGCGGAAGGCAGGAGGCCCGGCGCCAATGTCCGGATTCCCTGATGATGGAAGCTGTTGACCGGAAGCTTTTCGGTTTCGAGCATCGCATACAACGGCGAGCTCTGTACTAACGTTACTTTGTGGGTAAACGTATCCCGGGATTCGGTCTGCCTGTGGTTTTCCGCATTGGGACTTATAAACTGGGTGGGCAGATCCTGATAAAGCGTCCCGCCCATCGCGACGTTAATAAACTGCAGCCCGCGGCAGATGCCGAAGACCGGCAGGTCAATGCTCATAGCCTTCTGAAACAGTTTCTTTTCGAGCGTATCCCGCATGGCGCAGACTTCATCGCTGGTTTCGTTTCTATTCTCCCCGTAGAGGGACGGGTCCACATCCTGGCCGCCGGTTAACAGCAGGCCGTCGATGAAGCGAAACAGCCGTTCAATATCCGCATCCTCAGCGCCAAGCGGCAATATGATGGGGACTCCCCCCGCCTGTGCAATACCTTCCATATATCCGGGCAGCATCCAGATGCTGTTCTTTTGCTCATCATATAATGGCGTTACACCTATGACCGGTTTCATTTGTGGTTGTCCTCGCTTATTTCAATTGGGCAAATGCCTTAAAACAGTATAGCAGATTTTTTAGAGTTCGCCACAGAAATTGTGTTGAGGAATTGCATGATAATACTTTACCAATGATTATGTTGCATTTCATTTATACGCCCTGCCTATATACGCTTCCGGCCAGTTGCATAAGCGCCGCGCGGTTCAGGATGCGGTAGCCGCCGGACTCACGTGCAATAAAGCCATTTTCCAGGAATTCATTGAGTACGCGCAGCAGATGCCGGTAGCTTGTTCCCAGATATTCCGAAAGCGCCCCAAGATGCTCCCGAGAAGAGCCCTCTTCTTCCATATACAAAAGATACCCCGCCAAGCGCGAAGGCAGCGGATAGAGCATGTTGACGGCATATGTGGAGGAGCAGTTATCCAGTTTTTTTGCCAGTTCCATGCTGATGAGCCGCAGAAACACCGGATCCTTGAGCATGGTATCCCGGCAGTAGGACATGGGAATGCCGAGACAATGAACAGGCGTAGTGGCCTGCACGGAATTGCGTACAACGAGGTCCGTGCATAGCTCCAGGTCTCCTAGAAGCTCCACCGCCTCGATAAAAGCGCTCAACAGCGTCTTGCCGTTTTCCAGCGTTATGAAGATTTTTGCCTTGCCTTCCATCAGAAGCAGCAAATAGGGCATGGGCTCGCCATATGTGCACAGTCTTTCTTCCCGTGCGAAGGAAAACAGTTCAAACGGATAAGCCGCAAGGAAGCGGAAGGATTCACGATCCGTTTGCATCAGTTTGTTTTTATAATATTGCAGTTTGTGGGTGTCCTTTGCCTTTTGCATATCGGTTTCCTCCATTTTCTTGCACTTAGTATGACATATGTCATAACTGGGGGCAATGGGCATCGTGTATCCTTTTCCCATAAAGGAGGCTTCAGCGAAAATGCCAGAATTTCTTTCCATATTCAGCGGTATTCTTATATCCGTCATGCTGCTCTTCAACGGCCAGTTGTCCGGCGCCTACGGCAATGCCTTTGCCACGGTATTGATCCATATCACCGGCCTTGTTGGCATCAGTATGTGGCTGGCGGTTAAAAAGCAAAGCCTGCGGCATACCCTGAAGGAACCCAAACATCTGTATCTGGGCGGCATCATCGGTGTCTCCACCGTATTACTGACCAACCTTACTTTTGCGCATCTGGGCGTATCCCTTACGCTCGTTTTGAGCCTTTTGGGGCAGATTGTAGTCTCGCTTGTGATCGATGGTGCGGGCCTGCTTGGTGCCAAAAAGGTGCAATTTGAAAAAAAGAAGCTTATCGGCGTTGGCCTTGTTGCGGCAGGCGCAGTGCTGATGCTCCTGTTTTAGGAGGGGTTGTATGTATATTCTACTGGGTATCCTTAGCGGCGCAACCATTGTGGTTGCCCGCATGTGCAACGCCAAACTTGCGGAGCGTATCGGCAATTATAGAGGTACATTCTATAACTATATCACTGGCCTTTTCGGCTCTGCGCTGCTGTTCTTTGTAATTGACGGCGCACTGCCCGGTGGCATAGTGCAGCCATTCAACATTGCCATGTATCTTGGCGGCCTCGTTGGCGTTGTGAGCATGATTATCTCCAACTACATCACACCCAAAATGTCCGCCTATGTACTCACACTTCTGATTTTTATCAGCCAGCTTGCATCCGGCATTGTGATCGATATGCT